>JAAYUA010000147.1 GCA_012517935.1 Acetobacter sp.
GATCCGTTTTGTCACACAGGCCATCGTGGTCGAAGCGACGCGCCAGATCGAGATCTGGGAAAATGGCGGCAGCGTTGATCAGGAAACACGCCTGTTCGATCCTGCCCGTGGAGAAACGCGCTCTCTCCGTTCCAAGGAAGATGCGCACGATTATCGCTATTTCCCCGATCCTGACCTGCTCCCACTGGTTCTTGAGCAGTCATGGGTGGATGGTCTGGCCGCGAATCTTCCGGAACTGCCGGATGAAAAACGCGCACGTTTTCAGAAAGATTACGGCATCACGGCCTATGACGCCGGCGTGCTTGTCGCGGAACAGGCTACGGCAGATTTTTATGAATCCGTCGCCCGTGGCCGTGATGGTCGTGCCGCCGTCGCATGGCTGACCGGAGATTTCTTCGCAGCGCTCAATCGTCTGAGTCGCTCCGTCGAAGACAGCCCCGTCAGCGCTGCGGCTCTGGGCGAAATGCTCGATCTGATCGCGGATGGCACCATCAACGGCAAGATCGCCAAAGAAGTGCTGGAAACCATGT
Organism: Acetobacter sp.; assembly: GCA_012517935.1. Lineage (GTDB taxonomy): Bacteria > Pseudomonadota > Alphaproteobacteria > Acetobacterales > Acetobacteraceae > Acetobacter. Next base: position 531 of record JAAYUA010000147.1, read on the forward strand.
TCGAGACGGGCGAGTCCGCCTCCGAAGTGATTGAGCGCAAGGGACTGAAACAGGTTACGGATACAGGCGCCATTGAAGCCGCTGCGGACGACATCATCGCCCGCCACGCTGATAAGGTGGCTGAATATAAAAGCGGCAAGGACAAGCTGTTTGGCTTCTTCGTCGGTCAGGTCATGAAAGCGACCGGCGGCAAGGCCAATCCGGCCATGGTGAATGAACTGCTGAAGGGCAAACTCGATTCATGAACCGTTCTGGTCCACTCTTCACCGAGTGGGCCAGATTTTTCAGCGCGGTCATGTCTGAAAGCCATCCTGATTGCGGGCAGCAAAGTGCAATCCCGCTTTCCTTTCCGTAAAGAGCTGGCATCTGTATGATGTCGGCTCCGCCGGATCGGCCACAAGCCTGACCGGTATATAAATGTATTTCCCTCCGGCGCACGGACCTCTCAAGCTCCGGGGCGCTCATCTGCGGAGTTTGTGTCTGACTATGGATCCGGTGTCTCCCGGCGTCTCCGGCCGTAAATTATCCTTTCAGGATCTGATCCTCACACTTCACCAATATTGGTCGAAGCAGGGATGCGCGATCCTTCAGCCCTACGATCTGGAAGTCGGCGCCGGGACCCTGTCTCCGCACACGTCCCTGCGTGCCTTGGGCAACAAGCACTGGAAAGCAGCCTATGTGCAGCCGTGCCGACGTCCGTCGGATGGCCGCTATGGCGAAAATCCCAATCGCCTCCAGCATTATTATCAGTATCAGGTTCTCCTGAAACCGACACCTGAGGAAAGCCAGAAGCTGCTTCTGGACTCCTATCGGGCGATTGGCATCGACCCGGAACTGCACGATATCCGCTTCGTCGAAGACGACTGGGAAAACCCGACCATTGGTGCATGGGGGCTTGGTTGGGAAGTCTGGTGCGATGGCATGGAAGTCACGCAGTTCACCTATTTCCAGCAGGTCGGCGGAATCCCCGTCACGGTTCCCTCCACAGAACTGACCTACGGACTTGAGCGACTGGCCATGTATGTTCAGGGCGTCGAGAACGTTTATGACCTAGACTATAACGGCACAGGCCTGACCTATGGCGACGTCTTCCTGCGCGCCGAACGGGATTATTCACGACATAATTTCGAACTGGCCGATACTGAGAAGCTGTTCCGCCATTTTGCGGATGCCGAACGTGAATCCCTGATGTTGGCAGAAGCCGGCGTGGCGCAACCGGCCTATGATCAGTGTCTCAAAGCCAGCCATCTGTTCAATCTGCTTGATGCACGCGGCGTTATCAGCGTCAGCGAGCGCGCATCCTATATCGGTCGGGTCCGCACCCTGGCCAAGGCCTGCTGTGAAGCATGGCTTGCTGGCGAGGAGGGCTGAGACATGGCCGAATTTCTACTTGAACTCTTTTCCGAAGAAATCCCGGCCCGGATGCAGACAGAAGCCGGTGAAACTCTGGGGCGACTGATCGAGAAAGCCTTCGCTCCTCTCAACCCTCGTGAAGCACAGATTTTCACGGGCCCTCGCCGCATCGCCATCTGCGTGAATGTTGATGAGGAAGTTCCGGCTTCCAGCGTTTCAGAACGCGGACCACGTGAATCAGCGCCGGAACAGGCACTGGCGGGTTTCATGCGCAAGCATGGCGTGACAAAGGAACTGCTGAGCCTTGAAGACGGGTTCTGGGTTCTGAACCGTGCAACCCCCGCTGTCAGCGCCATTGAGCATATTGCATCCGCCCTGCCCGATCTGATCCGCCGTTTCCCATGGCCAAAATCCATGCGCTGGGGTTCTGGCAGCCCCATGACATGGGTGCGGCCACTCCGCCGCATCCTTTGTCTGCTGGATGGTCAGGTTGTGCCTTTCTCGCTCAGCGATGGAGATGACAACGGACACAATTTGCGCAGCAGCAACCTGACGGAAGGCCATCGTTTTCAGGGCCCGGCCGAACCCATCGTCATCACCAGCGCTGCACAGTGGAAAGACACGCTCCAGACCGCGCGCGTCATCACATCTGCTGAAGAACGCCGCTCCATCATCACAACAGGCATCAACAAACTGGCACAGGAAGAAGGCCTGAATGTCGTTCCCGATGCCGGCCTGATTGATGAAGTCTCCGGGCTGACCGAATGGCCAGTTCCTTTTCTGGGCCGAATTGACAACAGCTTCATGGATCTGCCGGCTGAAGTGATGCAGGTTTCCATGCGGATCAATCAGCGTTATTTCGCTCTTCGCCACAGTGATGGCAGCGCAGCACCACGCTTCGCCTTCATCGCCAACATTGAACCGACAGATGGTGGCGCCGCCGTTATCGCTGGCAACGAACGCGTTTTGCGAGCCCGCTTTGCAGATGCCCGGCATTTCTGGGATCTGGACCGCAAGCACTCTCTGGAATCACGCGTCGTCGCACTCGATAACGTCACATTCCATGCAAGCCTTGGAAGTCAGGGCGCTCGTGTTCGCCGCATTGTCCGTCTTGCCCGGATCCTTGCACCGCAAACAGGCGCCAGTGAAGCTCAGGCTGAGCGCGCAGCCCTTCTTTGCAAGGCCGATCTCTCCACCGGCATGGTCGGAGAATTCCCCGAGCTTCAGGGTGTCATGGGTGGCTATTATGCCCGACATGATGGAGAGGACGAGGCCGTCGCCACCGCGATCGGTGAACATTACCTCCCGCGCGGCCCTTCCGATCGCGTGCCCACGGCACCGGTTTCCATTGCGCTGTGCCTTGCCGATCGTATTGACACTCTGGTCGCGTTCTTCGCCGCAGGCGAAAAGCCCGGCGGATCTGGCGATCCCTATGCTTTGCGACGGGCAGCACTCGGAATCATACGCCTGATCCGTGAAAACGGTCTGCGTCTTGATCTGGTGAAACTGTTTGTTCAAGCTTCGGAAACGCTCCCTGAAAACCTGAAAAACGCTCCGGATATTGATCTTCTTCCGGCCTTTATCGCCGAACGTCTCCGCGTGCAGCTTCGTAGTGAAGGCGCACGCCATGATGTTCTGGCAGCAATTTCCGTAGGCAATGACGATACGGATATTACCCGTCTTCTGGCACGGACCGATGCACTGGCCGCGATGCTGGCAACTGAAGATGGGGCCAATCTCCTTGCCGCGACAAAGCGTGCCGCAAATATCCTGCGCATCGAAGATCGCAAGGATGGCCCGCATGAAGGCATCCCCGACGCCACGCTTTACACTCAGGACGAAGAAAAAGCGTTAGCCTCCGCGTTGGAGAAGATAGCCCCATCTGTTGAAAAATCGTTTGCAGAAGAGCGATTTGAAGAAACTATGCGTGAAGCCGCATCTCTGCGTCCCGTTCTTGACGCATTTTTCGAACAGGTGATCGTCAACGCGGAAGACGGCGCCGTTCGTCGCAATCGTCTGAAGCTTTTGTCACAACTTGTTCGCATGACACGACTGATCGCAGATTTCAGCCAGATTTCAGGCTGAAATCTCTTTCATAATAAGGATAACGGGGCGCTGAAGAGCGCTTCCCGTTATCTCGACAAGGCTTGTCTGACGAAGAAATCACAAGACCTGAACTGTAATTACGCTGCTTTGAACGATAAGGCATTTGTCCTTATTCAGGACCGTCACGCCGTTCTGTGTTGCAGAATCGGAATGACTGTGGTGACATTCCCCGTCCATGGCTTCATGGCAGGCAGGGAAATATGAATGCACATCAAAGCCTTAGACTATCTACGTGTCCTTGC
>JAAYUA010000148.1 GCA_012517935.1 Acetobacter sp.
CTAATGCAGATGTTTGTCATTCCATGTGTTGACATGTGCGGCTCTGTCGGGCAACAGAGGCCCCAGGCGAGCCGGTAGCTCAGTCGGTAGAGCATTCGACTTTTAATCGAATGGTCGAGGGTTCGAGTCCCTCCCGGCTCACCATTTCCTTTAAAAATCAGCAGACAATAGCCATTCTAACCAAGGTTAGAAAATAAGGTTAGCGAATTATCTGCGAAGTTTACGCATCGCATCCTCGGCCAGATTGGCTCTGTTTGCCTCTCGCGTATAGCGTTCGACCTCTTTGAGTGTCCCATGCCCGGTGATGGCAGCAATCTGATGCGTCGTGCATCCTGCTTCAGCCAGTCGTCTGGCAACAGCTTTGCGCAGTCCATGCGGCGTTAACCCAGACGGGAGACCTGCTTCCGCAACCCACTTCACAAACTGGTTGTAAAAACCATTCGACGGCGACTTTTCAGTCTTCACCGCACGAACCTGACACCGGAGGCGCGGTGGCAGATTGACATCAGCACGGATGGAACAGCTGTCGCCAGCTGGTCAGGGGATTGTTGCGTCAGTCTGGGACAATGCGTGCATGTCCTGGACAGTGATGTCACGGGAGAGTCCGCGACGATCACGATATGGGATCAGCCCGGGAACTGTATTGATATTCCACTGGCCTATGCGGGGCCGCTCTGGCAGCCGGCGCGGAATCACAGCACGAAGAGCACACGTGATCAGACGCTAGGGCAGGATGTGGCGACTTCCCTTGGCGGGCAGGAATTCGTCAATGCCCGCTGGCAGCAGCGCAAGGTGATGATGGAGCATGATTCACTGGGTGACGCGGACGTTGCTGTCATCGACCGGATCATCGCCAGCGCTGCGGCAGACAGCAATATCCTGTTTATCCCGGATCCTGCTGCTGATGCTGCGGCTCTGTCTGCGGCAGCTATTTACGGGCGTATGTCGGCCGGGGAGTTGTCCAATCCCTATGGGCCGGCTGATCGCCACAACCAGAGTTTTACATTTACGGAGAGACTGTGATGGCGGCAGGTCTGGCGGATTATGTCCTGGAGACGGCAACCAATCCGGGAACAGGGTCATTCACGCTCAATGGTGCTGAGACAGGGCGCAGACCTTTTTCAGCGGCGTTCAAATCCGGTGACAGCGTGTTCTATTTTGCATCGGACGGGACGCAGGCGGAGTGGGGGATTGGCACCTTTACGTCCGGATCGCCGAACATGCTGGCCCGCTCGACGGTTGCCGGCAATACGGCGGGCACGAAAAGCGCTCTGAATTTCACGGGAAAGACAGAAGTCTATAATGAAATCCCGGCCACCTACATGCTGTTGCGTGAGGCGGATCTAAGTGTTCTGGTTCCCGCCATATCAGACTGGAAGAAGCGTCAGGCGCTTGGAGCGCTCGATGCGGATGGCAGGTATCTGCAGCTTGATGGTGGAACAATTGCTTTTCTGAATTCTGATGGTGACATCAAGATCAAGACGGGCAAGTGGCTGTATGCTGACGTCATTATGGATAATGGCGCGAAGTCAGTTACGATCAAGTCGCCTCTTGGGGGAGCATCCTCGGCAGATTTCCAGGGGAGTGTCAGATCTGGTGGTGGTCTCGGTTGGTCTGGAAGAACTGATACGGGTTCGTATCGCTGGGGTGCGCCTTTGTATGTTGGCCCAGTGGGAAGCACAGACTATGCAACCGGCAAGTTTCTCGCGGGGATGCAGTTCGGGGATATTATCGGAAATGCACAAGATAATCGTTCTGGGCTTTGTATATTCCTTTATGATTACGCTGGGAATCGTCAGAATTTTTATCTTGGAAACAACGGAAACATAGCTTCGGACAAAGCTGGACAGTTTGCGCCGATGCAGTGGGTTATTAACTCTTATCTGCCTCTGACAGGCGGGGATATAGGCTATCTGAATGTCAACAGAGGAGATCTCTGGGTAAACAACGGCCACGGGATTTACAGCACATATTATACAGTTAATGGTAACTCATCCTCCGGCAAGCATGTGGTGCTGTATCTCGACTCCTCTGACAATATGACATGGGATTTAGATAATAAGGACGGTTCAAATATAAACTGGTTGCGGCTTTACGCTGATGGGCACCTTCAGACGGGTGCTGGGCGTATTGCTTCGGAGAATTGGGTCAACGGCCTCAAGCTTGTCAATTCTGCGGTTGGAAGCTCGGATTATCAGGTTTCCATGATGGGCGTGCAGGCATCCAGTGGTTATCTCTGGGTGAAGACAGGGAATGACTATCGGTTTTTCCTTCCCGCTGACCAGATACAATCGAGCTACGTCAACGCTGCAACCTATAATGCTGATTTTGGCACCAGCGACCAGCAGATCATCAATCTTCCCTACAATCATAAAATCCAGAAATTCAAATGGGCTGGAGGTTCTGCAACGGTCACATTCCCGCAGGCATTTGGGGGTGGAAATGGGGATGTCGTCTGCCTGATTTATCCCAACATGAACAACGCAATGGATGTGCCGGGTGTTTATAACATTACGACCACGGGATTCCAGTATCACGGCACGCAAGCCCTTGAAGTGATAGCTATAGGACCGAAATAAAATGACAGAAAACAGCGACGATAAGGAACGAATCAAACAGGCTTATCCATCTCGTTATTATGCATTGTATGATAAAGAAGCTTCAGAGCCAGCCCAGATCAAAGGGTGGTATGATGTTTGGGTCCTGAATGACCTGAGCAGTGTCCCAAAAGCAGAGGATATGCTCCCTATCACTGCAGCAGATATGCCTCAGTCTGGTCAGCCTGTAACGCCGAAAGCGGTCCTGAATGGCATGATCGTTTCTTATACAGAGGCGTTACCGTTGCCTTCTCAGGCTGAGGTGGAGTGGAAATGGATTCAGGGCGAGGCTTCTTTAGTCGCTGCGATGGGGCAGGTTTTCACGGAGGATATGAAAAAATACGTGAAATATGTTCAGGCTATTATTGCAGGGACAGATACAACCAGCACGTCGCTGCCCATGCGGCCGACCGATATTGCCGCATAGGAGCATCATCATGAATGATCCCACTCAAGCCTGGTGGGGAAGGGCGCTGATCGCTCTGGGTGGACTTCTGTTCACGGTCCGCTGGTTGATAAAATTTGGAGAGCAGAACGCCTATCTCACGATTCAGACGCAGGCGCAGGAAATCATCCGCCTGCGGGACAGTGTTGAGAAGCTCACCAGTAAAATCGAGGCGCTTTGCGATGAGATGAGCAGCGTCCGGGAAGAAAACGCCCGGCTCCGCATGGAGCGTCTGTCTGCCTGATTCTTCTGGTGTGCAGATCCTCGTATCCGGTCAGGCTGCGTGACTGCGGTTCAGTTTTTCCCACGCAGCTTCTGCCAGAAATTTGGAGCGGTTTTTGCTGACAGAAGAAATGGCGGATAACAGGCTTTCTTCAAGCGTGACACTTACGCGAACCGCTCTGGATGGCAGGCGGGCATTCACAATAAATGCAACGCCATCAGCAAAGTCTGGCTGCTTCATCACGTTGTCCAGCGAGGATGGCGACGGAATTTTCTCACCATCTTCCATCATGCCTTCAATGTGAAATTCTAGAGCTTCCTGAGCCAGAATCCGCGCTTCTTCCAGTGTCTTGCCGGTTGTAATGCAGCCGGGAAAGTCAGGGAAGCTGACGCCAAAATCGCTTTTGGGGTCTTTGTGAATAATCGCAATATAGTTGGTCATCTCAGTTTTATCCCTGCCTGTTTTTCTATGCTCTTGAGAGTTCCTAAGGGTATTTCCGATTTAGGATGGGACACTGTTACCCGTCCCGGTTTGGTGGACTGTTTGAACTGCTGATGGCTGCCTTTGACTGAGACCAAGAACCGCAACGTATTGTGCATATAAAAATATGCATAGCTTTCGTTCGAACTGACAGGGGCATCCATCGCGGGTGCCCTTTTTTTTATGGGGAAACCATGAGCCTTGATCTCTCACAATTCAAATCGCTGATCGTCACGCCGGTGATTCATAGTCTCCCTCTGCCGGGTGATCCCGTAGCGCGGATCGAGCTGACCACCGGGATCATGCTGAAAGAGTCCGGCCTGATCTGGCTGAAGCAGATGGGTGGCGGTCCCGCAGAAGGTTTGGGTCAGATGGAGCCGGTCACACATGACGATCTGTGGCGGACCTTTCTGCCCTATCGTCCGGATCTCCGCGCGGCCGTGATGCAATGGCTGCCGCAGAAATATGCGCAGGTGCCGATCCCGGATGCAGCAGCCCTGATCGGTTGCGCTTACTACGCGACCGCGATGACGGCGCTGCGTTTCTACCGCTCGCCTGTGACTTTGCCAGCTGCAGGCGATGCCCGTGCCCAGTGTGCGGCATGGAAGGCCGGATACAACACGGCCGGCGGCAAGGGTCGTATCGATGCGGCCACAATCTCCATTTTCCAGAAAGCGATCAACGCATGAATTTCGATCCCACGACCCTCGTGCAGGAGGCGTTCAGCCTTATTCTGCCTGCGCTCCCGGCCTCATGGGCGGCAGACATCACCTCACTGACAGCCATCATCATCGCGGTTTGCGCCATTGTGGCGCGTCACTGGTCCCGTCCGAAGGATGGCAGTCGCTGGCTCTGGCTGTATCAGCTGGTCAACGGTGCGGCGCAGAACCGCAAGAACGCAGCCAACGCGACGGATGCCGGCAGTGAGACTGTCAAGAGCACTGGGACGGGCAGGGGAGGTACGGTGACCGGGCTTGTGCTTCTGGTTGGTCTGTCCGGATCGCTGATGGCCTGCGCGGAGACCAGCCAGGGCAAACTGCGCCAGGCGGTTTATGACCTGGCCAGTGCCTATCACATCATGGCGGCTCCGATGCCGGATGTGATCGCCGGAAAGGTGCCGGGCGTCCATCTGACGGATGCCCAGGTCACGCTGGCGAAGCGGGCCAGCCAGAGTGTGTTCAATGAGATCAGCACTCTGGACTCTGGAGACCTCCATTGAAGCTGGTCAGTCCGTGACCTCGACGGCCATTTCCGCAGCTCAGGTCGATCTTGCCTCATTCACCGCGTGCTGGTCCGGTCTGAAGGCCGGAGAGACGCCAGCCGCATGCGCCGCCATTGCAGGGAGTAACTGATCATGAATGCAGCTGAACTGAGTGCCCTTCTGGGTGTGATTGGAACCGTGGTGTCTCTGGCCGAGAAATATGGGCCGGAGATATATGAGACGGTTATTCGGGCGATTGAGCAGACGAAGTCGGGCAATGGGCCGACGGATGCTGATCTGGCGGCACTTTTTGAGAAGTGCAGGGCCGACAACGCAGCGATTCAGGTCGCCTGATGGATCTGCTGTCGTTTCTGGCAGGCTGTGGCGCCGGCATGGCCGGCGTCATGGGGTTAGTGTGGGCGATTGTCAGGGCGAGGAGGAGGGATGGGCCGTTCGGATGAGGGTGGGTTTCGTCTCATTGGCAGGCATCCAAGCGGTTGTGCCGGTTACCTGAAAGCTGACATTGCTGTGCTTACGTCAATAGACTGAGTTTGAGACAATGCTATCATTCTGGATGTCCGAACCATTTCATGCGGCAAAGGGACGGTTTTCCGCTATCACCGTTCCTACGCACCATGCGGGCAACCGCGACGGGACACATAACCATCTGCGGTCCGGGGGATCCATTGCTCGAACGCTTCCAGTTACTGCGCAATATTGGTCAGTATGATTCAGTAAATGCCGGCGCACAGATACCGCTTTCAACGCTTACGCTCATCTATGCCGAAAACGGACGCGGTAAAACCACCCTTTCTTCGGTGCTGCGCTCGCTCGGCACCGGCGACGCGGATCTTGTTCTGGAGCGCCATCGCCTCGGCGCAGCGAATCCCCCGCATGTCGTGCTGGGCTTCGCCGGCGGCGTCACCGCGCAGTTTCAGCATGGAGCCTGGTCGGCTCCCACGCCGCGCATCGCGATCTTCGACGATGCTTTTGTTGCGGCGAATGTTTGCTCGGGCGTCGAGATCGGCACCGGGCATCGCCAGAACCTTCACGAGTTGATCCTTGGCGCGCAGGGCGTGGCGCTCAATGCGGCGCTCCAGGTCCATGTCGCGCGTATCGAGGAGCATAACCGCGCCCTGA
>JAAYUA010000020.1 GCA_012517935.1 Acetobacter sp.
AATATATTGATTTTCATCTGTCGTTTTGAGGAGTGCAACTGTGAAGCGCACGTATCAACCGTCAAAGCTGGTCCGCAAGCGCCGTCACGGATTCCGTGCTCGCATGGCGACTGTTGGTGGCCGTAAAGTTATTACTAACCGCCGTGCAAAGGGACGTAAGCGTCTCAGCGCCTGAGGTTTCTTTTTTATCCGGCGTATTTCTCAATGCGTCGGATTTCTGCGTGCTGATCGATTTTTCCTTATATTCGATAAAAAGCACGCTCAGAAACACGGTGACGGACAGTGCAGAAGCTTAAGAAGCGTGCCCAGTTCCTGGAAATTGCTTCCAAAGGTCAGAAAGCACCGGTTCCGGGCCTTGTTTTGCAGGTTCTCCCTCGTGGTGACGGCAACGAGGGAAAAGCCGGTTTCACTGTTACAAAAAAAGTTGGCAATGCTGTTGTGCGTAATCGCACACGTCGTCGCCTGAGAGCGGCTTTACGCGTTGTCGATGCTTCTGCGGATCTTTCCGGCCTTGAGCTGGTTCTGATCGGGCGGGACAAAACCAGATATCGTCCATTTTCCAGTCTGGTTGATGATCTGCGCAAAGCGTTGCGGAAGACCGGACATCTTTCATGAATGATTCGTGTGGTTGCGGGCAAAAGAAGCGGGCAGCTTCTCCCGGAGTCGCTGCGCTGTTGCTCATGCAGGTGATTCGGGTCTGGCAATCATGTTTCAGCCCTTTTCTGGGCCATAACTGTCGTTTTCATCCATCATGTAGCGTGTATGGCCAGGAAGCGATCCGTGAGCATGGCGCATTACGTGGATCAGGGCTTGCGTTGTGGCGCATATTGCGGTGCAACCCGTGGCACTCTGGGGGATATGATCCTGTGCCGGTCTGCCGTAAGGTGTCCGCCGCCGTTGATGATTCCTGATAAAAATTGAAAGGCCATCTGGTCCCGGGCATGGATACGAAGCGTTTGATTCTGGCGACCGTGGTTTCGGCGCTTGTTCTGGTCGGTTTTGACTACTTCATGCCGCAAAAGTCGCCGGATTCCCCTGCGCCGGTTGCGGCTGTTGCTGACAGTAGTCACCAAAATTCCGGTTCTGTTGCAACGACTGCCACGGAGAGTGGTCAGGACGCTGTATCCCAGCCCGATGTCAGGCTGCCTGTAGATGCGAAGGACGTGCAGGGCTCCATCAATCTTCATGGCGCTTTGCTGGATGATCTGGTCCTGAAGCAGTACCATGAGACTGTGGCGAAGGGCAGCCCGCTTGTGCGCGTCCTTGCGCCTGCAGGGCAGCCACAGTCGACCCGTGTGGAGCTGGGCTGGCTGAGTTCTGATTCTTCTGTCCGGGTTCCTGATAGTCACACATTGTGGACGGCCGATGGGGAGCGTTTGCTCTCCGGCCATCCGGTTACGCTCTCATGGAATAACGGGAACGGTCTGACGTTCCGTATCCGCATTTCGATCGATGATGATTATATGTTCACGGTTGCCCGGAGTGTCGTGAACGAGACGGGCTCCGCTGTGCAATTGACGCCATATTCCCGCGTTCTTCGTGGTTACACACCGGAAGAAACGGGTGGGATGTTGGTTCATGAGGGGCCGATCTCCGTCATTGACGGCCGCATGACCGAAGATTCCTACAAATCCTTGCGCAAAGGATCCTTGCCACCAACGGATGTGTCATGGAGCCGCCCGGGTGTTGGCGGATGGAATGGCATCACGGATAAATATTGGCTGACTGCGGTGATTCCGGACCAGAAAGAGCCGATTATTGGCACTTATGGTTATGACGCCGCAGACGGAACCTATCGTGCTGGCTTCATTGGTCAGTCTCCGGTCACGGTTGCCGCCGGTGGCACGACCGAAGTGGTTTCGCACGTCTTTTCCGGCGCAAAGGAAGTGAAGCTTCTGGAATATTACCAGAAAGAGCTCAACATTCCGGATTTCTGGAAGGCTGTTGATTTCGGTTGGTTTGCTTTTCTGACACGCCCGGTTTTCTATGTTCTTGACTGGCTGAATACTCATCTGGGTAATTTTGGTCTGGCACTTCTGACATTCACTCTGATCGTCAAGATCGCGTTTTTCCCGCTGGCGACAAAAAGCTTCAAGTCTGCGGCGGCAATGCGTGATCTTCAGCCGAAGATTCAGGCGATCAAGGAGCGTCACAAGGATGATCCGATGGCGACGAACGCTGCCGTTATGCAGCTTTATCGTGAATCCGGTGTTAGCCCAGCCAGCGGATGTCTGCCACTGCTGATACAGGCGCCTGTTTTCTTTTGTCTTTACAAAGTTCTGTATGTCACCATCGAAATGCGTCAGGCGCCATTCTTTGGATGGATTCATGATCTTTCCGTTCCGGATCCGCTGAATATTTTCAATCTGTTCGGATTGCTTCCGTTCGATCCGACTGCAATTTCTCCGATGCTTCTGCTTGGTGTGTGGCCGATCCTTTATGGTCTGACCATGTATCTGATGCAGAAGGTGAATCCTGCGACGCTGGATCCGGCTCAGAAACGTATCTTCGGGATGATGCCATTCCTGTTTACGTTCTTCATGGCACGTCAGCCTGTTGGTCTGGTGATCTATTACTGCTGGAACAATCTTCTGACGATTGGGCAGCAGATGATGATCAAGCGCAAGCATGACGCCACTTCAACCCCGGGAATGACGATCATTCCGCCAAAGGCAAAGCCTGGAAAAGGCAAGTAAGTTTATGACCGACTCAGAGCAGCAGAATATTGGTGGGGCCCCGGAGTTTTCCGAAGCTCAGTATGAGCGTGGGCGCCTCCTGTTTGCTGGAGAATGTGATTTTATTTTCGGCGCACAGCAGACCGGGCAGTTGCCGCCTCCGGAATTTCCTGAAGTGGCCTTTGCCGGTCGTTCTAATGTTGGGAAATCCAGTCTGGTGAATGCACTCACCGGACGGAAGACGCTTGCGCGCGCATCGTCGGAGCCGGGACGCACGAAGCAGTTGAATTTCTTCAATCTGCGTAATGAACTTCTGCTGGTCGATATGCCGGGTTATGGCTTTGCCAAGGCATCGAAATCAGTCAAGGAAGACTGGCAGGAGATGATGTTCGATTATCTCCGGGGACGTCCTGTTCTGCAGCGCGTGATGCTGCTGCTCGATGCGCGTATCGAGATGAAGGCCACTGACCGGGAAGTCATGGATCTTCTTGATCGTGCAGCGGTTGGATTCCAGATCATTCTGACCAAATGCGATTCAATCGGGCCACAGCGTCTGGCTGAGAAAATCCGTGTGACAGATATTGAGGCCCGTCGCCATCCGGCAGCTCATCCGTATATTATCGCAACGAGCAGCGAGAGCGGATTGGGCATTCCGGAGCTTCGTGCTGAGCTTGCGTCACTGAAAGATCGTCGTAGCTGATACGTCAGTTGGTTTTTTAGACCATCATGCGGTTAGGGAAGTGTTTTTCACATGTCGGACCATCTCCTTTCGAATGAAGATGCTGTGAAGCAGGCAGCGACGCTTGCAAGTGCATTACCTTATCTGCGTCGTTATGCAGGTGACACGATTGTCGTGAAATATGGCGGACACGCCATGGGCGATATAGCCTTGTCAGAGGGGTTTGGACGCGACATTGGTTTGCTCAAGCTCGTCGGCATTAACCCGATCGTGGTTCATGGTGGCGGCCCACAGATTAACCGCATGCTTGATCGTCTCCAGATCAAATCGACCTTTATTGATGGTTTGCGCGTGACCGATGCGTCAGCGATCAATGTGATCGAGATGGTGCTGTGCGGCAGTGTGAACAAGGAAGTCGCCAGTCTGATCAACCGCGCTGGAAGTTTGGCTGTCGGCATATCCGGTAAGGATGGCGGTCTTCTGGTCGCGAAAAAAGTTCGTCGTGTCGTGCGGAATCAGGAAACCCGACAGGACGAGGTTATTGATCTGGGATTTGTTGGTGAGCCTTCGCGGGTTGATCCGCAGGTACTGTATGCTTTGTCTGGCTCGGGGTTGATCCCGGTGATTGCTCCGATTGGCGCGGACGAAGATGGACAGACATATAATATCAACGCGGATACTGCCGCTGGTGCTATTGCAGGGGCGGTGCAGGCGACACGTCTTCTGATGCTCACCGATGTTCGGGGTGTTCTGGATCGTGATGGTAATCTGATTCCGGAACTGACGGCAGCAGATGCGCGTCGGATGATCGAGGATGGAACGATTTCCGGCGGAATGATTCCAAAGGTTGAGACATGCCTCGCCGCCGTGAAGGCAGGGGCGCGCGCGGCTGTGATTGTCGATGGTAGAGTGCCGCACGCATGTTTGCTTGAATTATTTACCACGCGAGGATCTGGAACGATTATCCGTGGTGAAAATCAGGATATTTACGCTGCGGAGATGTGATCGGGGTGTTTGAGATACTCAATCTGCCAGTTCATTTCTGTCGGATTGAGTGTGTAGCTGTTGTCATCGCGAGGGTAGATGACCTGAGCGGGAGGAACAAGCGCGACATGTAACTGGAGCGCTGTTGCTACACTGGCTGAGAAGCCGGCTTTCCAGGCAAGGCTGATCAGTCCGCGAGTATTTTTTTCCAGGAAGACATCTTCAATGATTTTTTTATTGAAGCCGGTTGCCTGAGATAATTGCCTGACGATTTCATCGAAATTTCCATCGTGTAAAGCCTGGCGAAACATTCTTTCTCCGTCCTGTTCCTTGTCCGGATGAGAAAGTTGTTTGTTTTTCCTGGATGCATTCAACGATAAAGGGCGTCTGATCTCGAAAACCGTCTTTATTGTATTGTTTTTGAAAGATGGAGTGAGAATTCTCGATATAGTCTCGTAAACAACTGCGTCGCATATGCTGGAAAATTGGGTAGATGGGGCGGGCTGCGAAACAGAGCCGGTTTCTTTAATGTCTGCATGAAACTCTGTTTCACCATTAGCAGTAACGAAAACAGAGACAGAAACGTTTCTTGTGGCTTTTTCTATGAGATCAATAAAAGTGATGTCATCAATTTTCTGGAGTGTCCGAAGGGTCATTTTTGGTAACTCCGAAGAGAAAACCACAGCAGACAGCTTTTCCGAATGATGAGTGATGCTTTTTTTTTCTACAGCTGCACTCCATGATTGCTTGAGATTTTCCTGGATAGATTTTTGTATGGAATTTTGAATATCCCTGATATTCCCTGTTGTTGTAAATTTTTCAATTCGCAGTTCCAGGAGAAGGTCAGCGTCCGGAGGGGATGCATTTCCCGATATTGTCCCAGGAGTGTTTCCTGAGAGCGAGTGCGTAGGCAAGATCTGGAAATGTCTTGGATCATCTAAAGGTTTCATGTGTCAGACTCATCCTGTGATGTGTGCCAGCGTTCTCCCCCTGCAAGTTTGACTTTTCGCAAGGCGATGCTGGCGCGTTCAACAAGTGTTTCCGCGGTTTCCGTGGAATTTCGATGGCGACTGGCGATACCGACGGACAAACTGATTCTGCAGGGCTCACCCGGATGTAGGGTGATGCCATTTTTGCAGAAATCTTCGGCCCTCTCAGCGGCGACGAACTGATCTCCTCCGTCCATCCAAAGAGCAAAAATGTCTCCACCCAACCTCCCGGCGAGGTCGGTCGGACGTATTGAGTCACGAAGTTTGTCGCTGATCTGCCGGAGAAGTTCATCTCCGGTTTCCAGTCCATAGCGCGTGTTGATTTCTGAAAAATTATTGATACCGATGAGAAGGATCGTGCTTGGAAGACCTTCATGATCCAGTCGTGGAAGACGTCTCTGAATTTCGGAGAGAAAGCTCTCCCGATTGAGCAGACCTGTCAGGAGATCACAGCGAGAACTACGAATAATGGCCTCCCGCAGATGTTCTGTTTCAATCGCGGCAGCGAATACGCAGAGACACATATCCACTAGGAATGAGTCGTTTCTGTTCCAGACATTTCCAGGGTCCCTCCAGAGAGCGATCATGACCGGCGGAGCATAACGAACGCTGCTACTGCACAGAATCATGTCCTGCGCGCTATCGCGTGACAGAATTGCTTCCTGAAGCGTCTGCGTATTTTGCAATTTCAGAAGTTCGTATCGTGCCTTGTCGCAATCTTCCTTGGATGAGCCAGGAAGAGTATGTGCCAGCGAAGCGACATCGGAAGTTTCATCGCGGCTTTCAGGAGGCGGACAGGAGAGCAGTAATCCTCCTGTTGCCCCTATGGAGGCTGCCAGTTCCTCCAAAGCTTCTGATATGGCGGACGAGGTGTGTGAACGTTTCCGCAGAATGGTTGTGATGCGATGGATGATGTCCGTTTGAAACCCGCGAACAGCCCTATTGTTGGAGGATAGTGTTTCCTCGGTAATATCGATGGCCAGACCTCGCGTTCCTTTCGGAACCCCGGAAGGGGAGTAGAGGACGGTGCCATAGAACTGGAAACAATAATCGGAATACCCGGGGAACCGCAGCCAGCACCGTAGGCCGCGCGAGGTATCATTCAGATGAAAAGGATTGGTGCCCGGCGTGTCGTTGCAGTGCAGCAATATGCTGCTGTGCTGTCCGAGGAGGCTGTTCTGCTCCTGTTTCGGCAGAAAACGACTTTCAAAAAAAGTGAAATATCCGGAGGAATCCGTTTCGAACAGAATGTCGCCCGTGAGTTCAGCCAGGCTCTTCCAGCGTCGACGGCTGGCGAACAGCGATGCCGTCAACTCTGACGTCTGATCGCCAGAGAGGGCTGAGGGGTGTGGAGAGACATCATTGTGTCCGGGAGCGTGTACCTTCATGACAGGAGACACTCTGCGGAGATAATATTTGCGAAATTATTAACGGCCGCCGATATCGGCCTTTGCGTTGACATAATTTGGTCGTGCCCGCATGGTCCGGCATCAATTTGTAGCCACCAGAACTGTGTGATCCGGGAAAAAAAATGACTGATCTTTCGCTCCAACATCGAATCGACGAACTCTGGGAAAATCGGTCTCAGATTTCAGCCGAAACGACGGGAGAAGCTCGCGCGGCTGTGCTTGAGGCATTGGATGCTCTCGATTGCGGTCGTGTCCGCGTGGCGGAAGTTCTCGATGGGCAGAAGGTAGTCAATGAATGGCTGAAGAAAGCCGTTCTCCTGTCATTCCGGATGTTCGAGAATCAGGTGATCGAAGGTGGCTGCGCCGGAGTTCCGGCTTATGACAAGGTTCCGCTTAAATTCGATGGTTGGGACAAGGCACGCTTTGCCGAAGCTGGTTTCCGAGCAGTTCCCGGAGCCGTTGTCCGACGTTCAGCCTATATTGCGCCGGGCGTGGTGCTGATGCCGTCCTTCGTGAATGTCGGGGCTTATGTCGACAGCGGCACCATGATTGACACATGGGCAACCGTCGGCAGCTGCGCTCAGATCGGCAAAAACTGCCATATCAGCGGCGGTGCCGGGATCGGAGGGGTTCTGGAGCCACTGCAAGCTTCTCCTGTCATTATCGGCGACGGCTGCTTTATCGGTGCGCGTTCCGAAGTGGCTGAAGGTGTCGTGGTTGAACGCGGGTCCGTGCTTTCAATGGGCGTTTATCTTGGCGCATCCACCAAGATCGTGGACCGTGCGACAGGCGAGATATTCATGGGGCGTGTTCCCGAATATTCCGTCGTGGTCCCCGGAACGCTGCCGGGTTCCCGTCCTGCCCCGGCAGGGCAGCCCGACCCCGCCCTTTATTGTGCGGTTATCGTGAAGCGTGTTGACGAACGCACGCGCTCCAAGACTTCCATCAACGAATTGCTGAGAGACTGAGCTGGCCGATATGGCGGAGACAATTGATGGAGCGCTTCTTGCTGCCCGGCTTATTCAGGCACCTTCCGTAACGCCAGATCCGGGAGGCGCCCAGGAGCTTCTGATTGATCTTCTGGAAACGCACGGTTTCAAAATAACGCGTCTGCCATTTGGTGAAGGCGCTGACCTGACGCCGAATTTCTTCGCGCGTTGGGGAAGTGGCTCACCGCATCTCTGTTTCGCCGGGCACACGGATGTTGTGCCGCCGGGAGCTGCCGCTGACTGGACGCACGATCCGTTCAGCGGATCGGTTGTTGACGGAATAATTTATGGCCGAGGGGCCTGTGACATGAAGGGGGGCATTGCCGCCTTCGTCGCGGGTGCCCTGTCTTTCCTGAAAAAAAATCCGGGATTTGGTGGTTCCATCAGCCTTCTGATCACGGGTGATGAGGAAGGGCATGCGCTCTTCGGCACTGCGCGTGTTCTTGAATGGATGGCAGCGCACAATCAGATTCCTGATTTCTGCGTTGTTGGCGAACCCACCTGCCCACAGACGATGGGTGAGGTGATCAAGATCGGCCGCCGGGGAAGCTTGAATGCACGGATCAAGGTGCGTGGACGGCAGGGGCATGTTGCCTATCCCCATCGTGCTGACAATCCGGTGCATCGTCTGATTCGTCTTCTGAATGAACTGACGGCAGAACCTCTGGATGCAGGAACACGCTGGTTTGAACCTTCCGGATTGCAGGTGACTAGTGTTGATGTCGGAAATCCGGCATCCAATGTGATCCCCGCAGAAGCTTCTGCGGCCCTGAACATCCGTTTTAACGATCTTCACTCCGGCGCGTCGCTGGAGGGATGGATCAGAACCATCTCCAGTCGTCATGCACCGGATGCAGAGATCGAGATTTCTGTTAGCGGAGAATCTTTTCTGACGCAGCCCGGGCCAGCTGTCATGGCTCTGGCGGATGCGGTTCGGGAAATGAGCGGTGTCGAGCCGAAGCTGGATACGGGTGGCGGGACGTCAGATGCCCGCTTTATAGCGCTTTATTGTCCGGTTGCGGAATTTGGTCTGGTTGGCACCAGCATGCATCAGGTGGATGAGCATGTGCGTGTCGAGGATGTGCATATGCTGACGCGTATTTATGAGCGGATGCTGGAGAGGATGGCTGCGTGAGCGGAGAGTTCAGAGGGGCTGGAACCGGACCGAAAACTGTATTGCGCGGCATGATGCTTCTTGCTCTTGGGCGGCGGGAGGGCATTGAGTGTTTCAGGGCAACTCCGGATGCGTTCCTGGCAGCTTTGGCCCCGGGCATTGCCCTGAATCTGGTAAGCCTTGTCATTTCCCTGATGCAGCCCGGCCGGGGTGTTGCTCTCACCCGTGTGGCGTTGTCTTTCTGTGCTCTTCTCGGCCCCCCGGTCGTCTCACATATTATGGCCCGGTTCTGGAAGCGCGAGGTGCAGTGGTTGCGTTACGCGACGGCAGCGGCCTGGTGTGAATGGGTCACGGTCCTTGTGACTGTCATAGCTCTTTTGGTGGCTGCACTGATCATGCCGTCGCTTGCGCATCAACCTGCTTTCGGCAAGGCGTTGATGGTCACGACCGAATTATATGGCGTGTGGCTGGGGTGGTTTGTCGCACGTGTCGGGTTGGGTATCGGTGCAGGTAAAGCCCTGCTTCTCTATGCGCTGACGGTTCTGTTCGTCGTTGGCTGCTATGCTCTCGCATCTGTCGTGCCGCCGCATCATGCTTATATCATGGATCTGTTCAAACCGGTGATGTTCGGGAAATCCTGAACATCCATCTGCCTTGCAGGGAAGGGATGGAAGAACTTTATCTCGATCATGCCGCTACGACGCCCTGTGCGCCGGAAGTGGTGACGGCCATGATGCCGTTCTTTGCGGAGTATTACGCCAATCCGCATAGCAGCAGCCATGTTTCCGGAGCATTGGCTGCTCAGTCAGTGGAGGACGCGCGTGCGCGGGTCGCCGGGCTGATCAAGGCTGATCCGAAAGAGATTATCTTCACGTCTGGCGCTACGGAGGCCAATAACCTCGCTATTAAAGGCGCTGCCCGTTTCAGTGCCCGGCATGGTGGAAATCGCAAGCGTGTGATCACTCTGGCGACCGAGCATAAATGTGTTCTCGAAAGCGTTCGTGACCTTGCTGCGGAAGGATTTGAGCCGGTTATCCTGCCGGTTGATGCCAATGGATGCGTCGATCCGGAGCGTTTGAAAGCGGCTTTGGCTGAGCCCACATTGCTTGTCAGCATCATGGCGGCAAACAATGAAACCGGGGTTTTGCAGGATATCGAAGCTCTGTCAGCCTTGGTGCGTGGCGCAGGTGCGCTGATGCATTCGGACCTGGCGCAGGCTGCGGGGAAAATTCCATTCGACAGTGCGTGGATCGACCTTGGGTCCATCTCGGCTCATAAAATCTATGGACCGAAAGGTGTTGGTGCCCTTTATGTCAGGCATCGACCGCGTGCCCGGCTTGAGCCTCTCTTTTCTGGTGGAGGGCAGGAGCGGACGCTGCGTTCCGGAACGCTCGCCCCACCACTGATCGCAGGATTTGGGGTTGCGGCTGAACTGGCGCGGCAACGGCTGGCGCAAGATGATGCATATTTGCGGTCTCTGCGTCAGGTTTTTCTGGAAACACTTGCTTCGGAAGGGGCTGACTTCAAGGTTGCGGCTCAGGGCGTTCCGTCTTTGCCGGGACTTTTCAACCTGCGTCTGCCGGGTGCGTCAGCAGTGGAGCTTCTTTCCTGCGTTCCGGAACTGGCACTCTCGGTTGGATCTGCCTGTTCATCTTCTGATATTGCGCCTTCCTATGTGCTGACTGCAATGGGAATGACTCGTGATGCAGCGCAGGAAAGCTTGCGTCTCTCTCCCGGACGCTATACCACCGCCGCCGATATGGTGCGGGCAGCCCGGTTGCTGGCCCGTGCGGCCCGAAATGTGCGGGGGTCCGCTTCGGGGCATGCAACAGACACAGCAGGGGATGCCTGATGCCGCAGATGACGTTTATTGAGTCCGATGGAAACGAGCGCACGGTGGATGCGCCGGTTGGTCTTTCGGTTCTTGAAATTGCCCATAAGCACGGCATTGATATCGAAGGTGCTTGTGAAGGTTCTCTGGCTTGCGCCACCTGTCATGTGATCGTCGATCCCACCTGGGCTGTGGAACTGCCAGATGCGACCGAGGACGAAGAAGACATGCTCGATCTCGCTTTCGGTCTTGAGAAGACGTCCCGTCTGGGCTGTCAGATCGTGATGACGGAAGCTCTGAACGGTCTTGTTGTCCGTCTTCCGCGTCGCTGAGAAATCTCCGCAGGGAACGGTTTACGAGCGTTTTTCCTGTTGAAGACAGGCGGCATGGATTGATCGTTACTGATCTGTCCTGCCGCCTGTGTTATTTTCCGGCACAGGGCCGGATAACGGTTTTTCCAGAATAGAGGCTGCTTCCATCGCGGAGCAGAAGGGTCATAGTGCGTATTCTCGTTGCCATGTCGGGCGGGGTGGACAGTTCGGTTGTCGCCGCGCGCCTCGTTGAACAGGGGCATGAGGTCCTTGGAGCCACCCTTCAGCTTTATGATACGCGCGGTGAGGCGAAAAAAGGCGCTTGCTGTGCCGGTAAGGATATCCGGGATGCTTCGGATGTGGCCGAGCGTCTGGCATTTCCTCATTACGTGATTGATGCGGAAACCCGTTTCCGGGAAAGCGTGATCGACAGTTTTGCGGATTCCTGGGCACGTGGAGAAACACCTGTTCCTTGCGTCGCCTGTAATCAGGGCGTGAAGTTCACGGATCTGCTTGGACTGGCAAAGGATGTCGGGGCGGAGGCAATGGCGACCGGCCATTATGTCCGGCGCATCGAAGGGGCCGAAGGGGTCGAACTTCATCGCCCCGTCGATCTTTCGCGTGACCAGAGCTGGTTTCTGTTCGCAACGACACTGGAGCAGCTTGAATTTCTGCGTTTCCCACTGGGAGATGCCGAGAGCAAGGACGATGTGCGGATTGACGCGGAACGCTTTGGTCTTGCAGTCGCCGACAAGCCCGACAGTCAGGATATCTGTTTCATTCCGTCGGGCTCTTATGCGGAACTGGTGGAGAAACTTCGTCCTGAAATGCAGGGCGGAGGCGAGATTGTGGACACGGCTGGCAACGTCGTGGGGCTACATGAAGGCGTTACGCGCTTCACTGTCGGACAAAGCAAGCGCCTTGGTAATGCGGCGCAAATTGATGGTGAGCGACAGATGGTCGTAGGCGTTGAGCCTGCGGCACGGCGCATTGTGATTGGTCCTCGTAGCAGTTCGGCTGTGACAAAATGTCGTCTACGCGATGTGAACTGGCTGGTGCCGGCCCCCGGGCAGGAGGGAGAGCCTCTTTCCTGTCATGTGCAGTTACGGGCGAGAGAAGAGCCGCGTGCGGCAAAGATATGGTCCACTCCGGATGGTGGCGCAGTGGTTGAGCTTGAAGAGGCAGCTTTGCCCGCCCCGGGACAGGCTTGCGTTTTCTATCGCGGCAGCCGGGTTCTCGGGGGTGGTTTCATCACGCGGGACTGAGCATTTTCAGTCTGGTTTCCGGGGTGAGGTAGCGGCAGAATAAGCCACTCGAACCCGGAGGCTGCCCCGTGAATGATTTACAGGATGAAACGCCTGAGGCCGTGATGGATGCCGCAATTGCGCGGCATGATCTTGTCGGCGCTGTTGTCTGTGTGGCGCAGGATGGACAGCAGGTCTGGCAGCGCTCAGTCGGGCTGGCTGATCGGGACAATGTGTGTCCGATGCAGGAAGATACGATTTTTCTGCTGGCATCGGTGACAAAACCAGTTGTCGCAGCCGCTGCAATGAAACTGGTCGAGCAGAATGTCCTGCATCTGGAAGACCCGGTTTCGCGCTGGCTTCCGTCATTTCGTCCGGAGTTGAGGGATGGAAGTGCCCCGGAAATAACAGTGCGGCATTTACTGACGCATATGTCCGGTCTGAGTTATCGTTTTTCAGAATCAATGCACAGCCCATATCACGCGTTGAATGTTTCGGACGGGTTGGATCAACCGGGCTTGCCTCTTGAAGAAAATCTGTCGCGTCTGGTGCAGGTCCCCTTGCGTTTCGTGCCCGGCACACGCTGGAGATATTCACTGGCGATGGATGTTCTTGGTGGCGTGATGTCTGCAGCGACCGGGGAAAAATTGCCGAAACTTGTGGAAGACATCATTCTGTCTCCGCTGAATATGATTGATACTGGTTTTTCCGTTGTGGATCACAAGCGTCTTGCTGTGCCTTATGCCTGTGATGGCAAGGGTATTGTGAAAATTTCCGATGGAATGACGGTCGCCATGGGAGCAGAGAAAGTCATTTTTGCTCCGTCGCGTCTGGATAATTCTGCTTCATATCCCTCTGGAGGGGCCGGGATGGCAGGAACAGCAGGAGATATTCTGAGGTTTCTTGAAGCGATCCGGATGTTCGGTCGAGGCATTCTGAGCAAGGATACTGTTGCAGCCATGGTTGCTGAACAGGTGCCAGCCGGAACGCGAGGTTTATCCGCAGGGAAAGCCTTCGGCTATGGCTGGGGAATTATTTCTGATCCGGAGGCGGCCATTTCTCCTCTGTCACCAGGATCGTTGCAGTGGGGCGGTGTCTATGGACACAACTGGTTTATTGATCCGCTTCGGAAGTTGTCCTGTGTCATTCTGACCAATACGACGCCTGAAGGCATGTCGGGACGTTTTGTGCAGGACATGCAGAAGGCAATCTGTCGATCATTTGAAGTGCGTCAGGATGAATTCTGAGAATATGCTTGCTCTTTCCTAAGAAAAATAAAAACAACAGGAGAGGCTGACATGTTTGATGCGGTTGTGATCGAGAAAGAAGGTTCGGGCCAGCAGAGCGTTGCAGTGCGGGCAATGACGGATGATATGTTGCCGGAAGGCGATGTCACTGTTCGGGTTGAGTGGTCCACACTGAATTACAAGGATGCTCTGGCATTAACAGGACGGGGAGCGATTGTCCGTCAGTTTCCCATGGTTCCCGGTGTTGATTTTGCAGGGTGTGTTGAACAGTCCAGTTGCGCCTCTTTTGCAGTGGGTGACCGGGTCCTTCTGAATGGTTGGGGGGTAGGGGAACGCCATTGGGGAGGTCTGGCCGAGAAAGCACGCGTGAAATCAGAATGGCTGACACCCGTGCCTGCTGGAATGACGACGCGTCAGACGATGGAGTTGGGAACGGCGGGTTACACGGCAATGCTGTGTGTGGAAGCCTTGCGTGAGCGGGGCGTGACTCCTGAAAGTGGTCCTGTCGTCGTGACGGGGGCAACGGGAGGTGTTGGCAGTCTTGCCGTGATGCTTCTTGCCGGGCGTGGGTATCATGTTGTGGCTGTGACGGGACGAGCTGAGGAAAGTGACTGGCTGAAAACGTTGGGGGCGGCTGAAATACTGCCGCGTGCTTCCTTGTCCCAGCCGGGGCGGCCTCTTGAAAAAGCGCGCTGGGCGGGTGCTGTTGATGTAGCCGGCGGGCAGGTTCTGGCGAATATATGCGCTTCCATGGTGTATGGCGGTGTGGTGACGGCGTGCGGACTCGCATCTTCCATGGAATTTCCGGCAACAGTCGCCCCCTTCATTCTGCGGGGTGTTTCCTTGATCGGGATCGACAGTGTGATGTGTCCGCAGGAGCGTCGGGAGAAAATGTGGACTCTTCTGGCGCAGGAAATTTCCTTCGAGAAAATAATGGTGACAGAAATTTCCCTTGATGAAGCGGTGTCCGCGGCCGCAGATCTTCTCGATGGAAAAATTTCGGGGCGGGTGCTGGTCAGGTTGCAGCGTTAGACACAATGAGCCGGACGCCTTTGTCGGTTGACTGAGGCATCGAAGGATTTGTGACATATTGAATGAGAGCAAGCTGGCAGGAGACGTATGTTCTGCTAGTTTCAGTCCTGAATTCAGTAAGAGAATAGCTCTGAGTGAGGGCTGACAGGAGTATTTATGGCCGGAATTGAGATTTACACCCAGCCTGGTTGCCCATTCTGCATTCGTGCGGTGTCTTTGCTGAAACAGAAGGGCGTTTCATTCAAGGAGATCAACGCCCCTCATGGAACGCCGGAGCGTGTTGAGGCACGCACGAGGTCAGGGGGACGGACGACTGTTCCGCAGATCTTTATCGACGATAAGGCGATCGGTGGATGTGACGATCTTTTTGCGCTGGAACAGAGTGGCAAGCTCGATTCGCTTCTTGCTACGGTGAGTGGCTGATTATCTTCACAAAACTGCGGTGACGATTCTTCCGATGTTTTTCCGGATTGTTGCAGCCTCTGTCCGGCAAGAGGGCAGAGCATGATTCGATATCAGTTGAGATGTTGTTCGGATCATGAGTTCGAAGGCTGGTTCCGCGATTCCACGGCTTATGAGCAGCAGCTTTCAGCCGGTTTCCTGACGTGCCCTTATTGCGGCACCTCTCAGGTTGATCGTGCCTTGATGGCGCCAGCAGTGCATACTGTCCGGCATGACAGGAAAAAACCGGTTGAGGATAAGGTGAAGCCTCCCGGAGAGACGCCGCAGCCGTCACCGGAGGCGCTGCCGCCCGTTCCGGACGCAGCCCTGGCCCTGCTTCAGCGCCTTCGCCGCGAGGTGGAAGCGAATTGTGAGAATATGAAGGACCGCTTTGCCGATGAAGCGTTACGCATTCATCGTGGCGAGGTGCAGGAACGAGGTATTTATGGCACGGTGACGGAAGAAGATCGTGAGATGCTTGAAGAAGAAGGTGTCGAGACGATGGTGCTGCCGTGGACTCCCCTGGCGGATGGCTGAGTCTCTGCTGCATTGACATTGGAATAAGAGGAGAGGCCTGAATGGTATGTAGAGATATGCAGGCCAGCAGGTCATTACAGTCCTTGTTCCCTCGTTTCAAAATGGCTCCACTGATGAAATATCTTCCTTTGTTTCTTTTTCTGGTCACGGGCCTTTTTTATACCTTGCCCGCTGAAGCAGAGGCGCCACCCGAGATCGGTTTGTGGCTGAGCGAGAAGCATGATGGCGTTTTCAGAGTGGAATATTGTGGTGACGGCGTCTTGTGCGGAACCCTGATCGGTATGCGCTATGATGAAGCTGAACCCGCCAGAGATGTGCATGGAAGGTCAGAGTGTGGTTTGACCATGCTGACCGGATTCCGGAAAAAATCAGGAGATGAGAGATGGAACGGAAAGATCCTCGATCCTGATAGTGGAGAGGTTTACCACGCACAGATTTGGTCCCCGCGCGATGGGGAGATGAAGTTGCGAGGATATGTCGGGATCCCCCTGTTTGGAGAGACCCAGACTTGGACGCGCTATACCGGCACAATCGGAGCGCAATGTCGTCTTCCGCCTGAATAAGTCTTTCTGCCGATGGTGTCAGTTTTCAGGATCAGGCATTGATTCTGTCCGTGCCATCGCCGCAAATCTCTCGAATTCAGCAGGCAGGCGATCATAGATTGGTTTTTTGAAGCCAACCTTGCATTCGGAGAGTGCTTCGATCGGAACCCAGCGCCATGCATCGAATTCCGCGGGTTTTTGTAGGTCCAGACGGATGGAATCGTCTTTTCCTTCAAACAGAACAGCAAACCATTTCTGTGTCTGGCCACGCCAGCGTCCACCAAGCGCTTTTCCGATAAGCTCTGGTGGAAGATCATATTTCAGCCACTCATCGCAGCTTCCCAGAATGCGAATCTGTTCCATTCCGGTCTCTTCCCGGACTTCGCGCAGAACGGCTGTTTCCGGCGTTTCGCCTTCATCCATTCCCCCCTGAGGACACTGCCAGACGCCTTCGCTCAGCGGTCCTCCGGCTCCAGGCATGTCTGTTCTGCGAGCGATGAAGACCAACCCCTGTCGATTGAAAATGACGGCTCCAACGTTGGGGCGCCAAGGCAGATCGGCAGCGGAGAGGGACATCAGGCGGATTTCCTTGGTGCGAAAGCGAAAACGGTTAACCGTTTCTATTGTCTATGCGGATGCATGAGGAAAACCTGTTCAGAATTTCTGAACAGGTTTTGTGGATCAATGTACAGCAGCCGGAGTCTTTTTTTCCGCAGGTGCAGCCTTGACCGGCGGAAGCTCAGCGACAGGGTCCGGAGCAGCAACTCCGGCCATGCTACGAACCAGACGTAGGGCTTCCTGAAGCTGGAAGTCGGTCTTGGGTTTGTCATAAGAAAATTCAGGCCAGTTTTCGGGAGGCTGATCCGGAATGTTCTTGGCTAGTGGAGGGAGGTCCGTTCTGGCAGCGGCGTTGGTTTTGTTGCCACCCTTGTTGCTGATGTAGTGGGCAAGATCAGCTTCGCGGATGCTGAACCCTGGATCTTCCCGACTTTCCCTGACTTCGACATCAGGGGTGATACCCAGTCCCTGAATCGAACGGCCTGACGGGGTGTAATAGCGGGCTGTGGTCAGTCTGACGGCGCCGTTGCCCGGAATCGGCATAACGGTCTGAACGGAGCCCTTGCCGAATGATTTCGTGCCGAGAATCACCGCGCGCTGATGATCCTGCAGGGCGCCGGAAACGATTTCAGCTGCGGAAGCTGTGCCACCATTGATCAGGACAACGATCGGCATGTTGCCTGTCATGTCATCCCCTTGCGCATCCCAGCGACGGCTGTCTTTGGGGTGTCGCGCGCGGGTGGAGACGATTTCTCCGCTTTTGATGAAGGCAGATGAAACATCCACAGCCTGATCCAGAAGACCGCCCGGATTGTTTCTCAGATCAAGAACCAGTCCGTCCAGCTTGCCGCCAGCTTCCTTGACCAGTTGAGCATAAGCCTTGCGGAGTTGCGCCGACGTTTCCTCGTCGAACTGCGAGATGCGGATATAGCCTGTCTTGCCGTAAAGCGCGGATTTCACCACTTCGATGTGGATGATTTCCCGCTTCATTTTCTTAATTAGGGGCTTGGGTTCTTTCTCTCTGATGATTGTCAGAGTGATTTCCGAACCGGGTTTGCCACGCATTTTTTCCACGGCATCATTCAGGGGAGAGCCGTCGATATTATGACCGTCGATGGCGACGATATAATCGCCCGGCTTGATGCCGGCTTTCCATGCCGGCGTTCCGTCAATTGGCGAAACGACGCGGATATGTCCCTGAAGTCCCTGAACTTCCAGACCAAGCCCACCGAACTTGCCGGTCGTCTGGACCCGCATGTCGGCATATTGTTTTTCGGTCATGTAGGAACTGTGCGGATCAAGGCCGCTCAACATTCCGTTTAGGGCATTTGTGATCAGGTCGCGATCGGAAACAGGTTCGACATAATTGGCTCGGACGAGATCGAAGATGCTGCCAAAAAGTGTCAGTAATCTGTATGTTTCGGCGTGGCTGTCCTGAGGTGCTTCTGGAGTGGTGCTGCTGTCAGCGAAGGCTGGCGAAGCCAGAAATGCGGGAACCGCTTCATTCAGGTGCAGGATTGCCGGACCTGTTGCGACGCCGATGAGCAGAATAGCGCCAGGCAGAAGGCCTTTGCGAAACTTCATGCGATACTGTCTCCTGAAACATCCATGCTGATGGACGTCTTGTCCCATTTGTGTTCAACGCAAAACATTCCCGTTTCATTGGGCTCCAGATGAAACGGAAGGGCCTTGCCCTGACTGAAAACGTTCTCCGACATTCTCACAACATGCTCCCAAAGGCTATGGTGTCTCATGGCAACATGGCGGAATTACAGTCGGGACGCCGGATTTATGGCGCGGGTACCATGACGCAACTGGACCAGAAGCGTTCCGGGCTTTCCGGATGAAGGCATTGCGCCAACGCCCTCTCCTTTATGTATGTTTTGACCATCCTCGACTTCCAGATGCTCCAGTCCGGCCAGTACAAAACGATCATTCTCTCCACAATTCAGAATCAGCATGTGACCGAAGCTGCGGAAGGGACCCGCAAAATCGATATGACCACTACAGGGAGCACGGACCAAAGCACCGGATGGTGTTGAAAACGTCATGCCGGTTGCTGGGCCTGTTTCCGTCGGGCTGCCCCACGCGGTGATGATAGTTCCAGCGACCAGGCCTCCTGCTCCTTTTTTGCTTCCAGTGGAGGAGGCAATTGTGCTGCCGCTGGGGCTGCTGTCGTGATCGTGCTTCTGGTGGGCTTTACGGGCCGCGAGAAGAGCCTGCTGTTTTCTGAGTGCCGCTTTTTCGGCTTCCTTCTGAAGTGCAGCTAATGCCGCGGCTTCCTCTGCCATCAGCAGGGAAACCTCCTTGTCGACAGCCTCGGCTTTTGCTTGCGTTTGGAGAGATTGCTGGTCCCGGGTCCGGGCGAGGGCTTTGGAGTGTTGCCAGGCATCCCGGGCTGCTTTCATTTTCCGTGAAAGCTCGATTTTCTGGTCAGCCTGCTCGCTCTCCAGCTGTCTGGCTTCTTTCAGACGGTTGCCAAGGTCCTGATCAACAACGTCCAGTTCTGCCCGCCGTGCCTTCAGGCCTTCAGCATCATGTTCCAGAGTGCGAGCCAATCCACGAATAACCAGTAACGCGGTGATGGAGTCTTCGGAGGAAGACGGGCTGGCGATCAGGGATTCCGTTGGATGCATATCCAGCCGTCTGGCGACTGTGATCATTGGTGCGATGGCGGCGGCATCAAGCGCAAGATCCTGCCGGATTTCGGTCTGACGATCACGCAGATCGTCAATGTCATCTCCTAGGCTGTCGAGTTTATTCTGGGTGTCTTCAAGCTGTTGGGCAGCATCGACTGAGGCAGAGGTGAGTGAAGCTGCCTGCACGGCATCGGCTTTCGCCTTCTGCTGTGCGGTTTCGGCGGCTTTCCGTGCTTCCGTCAGACGTTGATGGATCTGATCCTGTCGCTGCTTCAGCTCGTCTTCCCTCTTGCGGATGTTCATGAGTTTTGAACGGGCTGTATCGACGTGCGTGCTGACAGATTTATGTGTTGATGCCAGAGCCGGCCCCGGGGGCAATGTTAGCAGGGACAAAGTGACCACAACGGCTCTGACGCAGGTCAGAGCCGGATCATTTGGGAAGCGTTTGATATCCCGCAGTTCCTTCATTCAGTCCGCGTGATTGATCAGGGAGCGTCCAGTCATTGCGGTGGGCTGCGGGATGGACAGAAGATCGAGCATGGTCGGTGCCAGATCGGCAAGACGCCCTTCATGGACGCTGACTTCCGGCACGCCTGCGAGGATGAACGGCACACGGTTCAGGGTATGCGCTGTGTGAGGACCACCTGTGGTGTCATCGCGCATGGTCTCGCAATTTCCGTGATCAGCCGTGACCAGCAAGGCTCCCCCCTGACGGCGGATAGCCGCGACGATATGCCCCAGCCCGGTATCAACCGCCTCGACCGCCTTGATGGCAGCTTCCAGAACACCGGTGTGACCGACCATGTCCGGGTTGGCAAAATTGAGAACGATCATGTCGTATTTCCCGCTGTCGATGGCGTTGACGGCCTTTTCAGTCAGTTCGGGGGCGGACATTTCCGGCTGAAGATCATAAGTGGCAACTTTGGGAGAAGGAACGAGAATCCGGTCCTCACCTTCGAACTGCTCCTCCCGGCCACCATTCAAGAAATAGGTGACGTGTGGATATTTTTCCGTCTCTGCCATGCGAAGCTGACGACGTCCGGCCGCAGCGACGACTTCTCCCAGCAGCAGGCTCAGATCCTGAGGTGCAAACAGGACCGTCATGAAACCGGCAAGATGATTACTGTAACGGGTCATGGCGACGGCACCGGCGAATTCGACGGTTTTCTTGCGCGCAAAACCATTGAAAGCGGGGTCCAGCAGCGCATCAAGCAATTGACGGATTCGATCAGCGCGGAAGTTGAAGGACAGGATGCCGTCCCCATCCTTCATGCCCGCATAAGCGCCGATAACGGTTGGTTCGACGAATTCGTCTGACTTTCCTGAAGCATATGTGGCGCGCAGGACGTCGGCGGGATTGGTGGTGGAGGGGCCTTCGGCATTGGTCAGAAGGTCATAGACGCGCGAAACCCGCTCCCAGCGATTGTCCCGATCCATTGCGAAATAACGTCCGGATATCGTTGCCGGGATGACACCTGCGGGCAGCTTGGTCATGAGTTCGGCCAGATAATCAATGCCGGATTCAGGGGGGGTGTCACGACCATCGGTGAAGATGTGGAGTGCCACGGGAATGCCAGCATCTGACACGATACGGGCCAGAGCGATGGCATGATCCTGATGGGAATGTACGCCGCCGGGAGAGATCAGCCCCATGAGATGACAGGTGCCGCCGGATGCTTTCAGCGTCTTGATGAAATTCTGGAGGTGCAGGTTTTCAGCCAGGCTGCCGTCCCTGATGGCCGTGCCAATTCTCTGGAGTTCCTGCATGACGACACGGCCTGCACCGATATTGAGGTGTCCGACTTCGGAATTGCCCATCTGGCCTTCCGGAAGGCCGACATCGGGGCCGCTGGTGTCGAGGAAACTGTGAGGTTCAGTGTTCCACAGAGAATCGAATGTTGGTGTGCGCGCCAGATGAACGGCGTTATCGGCACTTTCCTCCCGCCATCCGAATCCATCGAGAATGACCAGCATAACGGGACGATGATTGCTGGGGGCGGGTGAGGGCATGGGCTGAAAATCCGTCGGTTTCTGTTGTTCTTGTCGCTGCAATCATGCCGTCCTGACGTCATTGCCTCAAGTCGCTTTTCCGATATGGGAAAGACTTGCTTGATGATGCTTCGTTCTGGCGTGCTGTATGATCGAACATGCGGTATTTCGCGTGCGATCCGTATATACTCGCCAGTGCGACATGACCTGAACAGTTTTTGAGTTTCTGTCTCTCGGGTCTTGCATGGACATACATCCCGAAGGATTTTCCTCGTGAAGCATGAATCGTCATCTGTCTGTGGTGTGCTGACACCTGAACAAATCCGAGTGTTGAGAGAGCGGGGAACAGAGCGGCCTGGCTCAAGCGATCTGAATTATGAAAAAAGATCTGGCATTTATCGGTGTGCCGGCTGTGGACATCCGCTTTTTTCTTCAGACAGCAAATATGATAGCGGGAGTGGATGGCCATCTTTTCATGCTGCCTTGCAAAATGCGGTAGAGACGCATGTTGATCAAAGCCACGGGATGCTTCGCACGGAAGTGTGCTGTGCCAGTTGTCATGGTCATTTGGGGCATCTCTTTCCTGATGGCCCTCCTCCATCCGGCCTTCGCTACTGCATGAACGGAATTGTTCTCGATTTTCGTGCCGGAGAAAGCATTTCGGATTGAAGCGGCGTTGTCAGTGGCACTCTACACAGGCAAAATAGGGGGATGTCCGATATGACCAACTTAGACAACGTGATTGTCGTTAATCATCCGCTGGTGCGTCACAAACTGACGCGAATGCGGGAAGCCTCCGTTTCCACTGCCGGCTTTCGTCGCCTGGCCAGAGAGTTAAGCTTGTTGCTGGCTTATGAAGCCACCCGTGATCTGAAGCTGGAAGACGTCGAGATCGAGACGCCGCTTGAGAAAACAACGGGGCAGCGGCTGTCAGGCAAGAAGCTCTGCTTTGTTTCCATCCTGCGCGCAGGAAATGGTATTCTTGACGGCATGCTGGATCTCGTGCCGTCCGCCAGGGTCGGGCATATTGGCCTCTTCCGTGATCCAGAGACGCTGCGTCCTGTCGAATATTATATGAAACTGCCGGACGATATTGGAAGCCGTGACTGCATTGTCGTGGATCCGATGCTGGCAACCGGTCAT
The DNA here is from genome assembly GCA_012517935.1 of Acetobacter sp. GTDB lineage: Bacteria > Pseudomonadota > Alphaproteobacteria > Acetobacterales > Acetobacteraceae > Acetobacter. Next base: position 22,354 of record JAAYUA010000020.1, read on the forward strand.
AGTGCTGCGGCTGCGATTCAAAGCCTGAAAAATGCCGGCGCTGCGAATATTGTGTTCGTTTGTCTTCTTGCCGCTCCAGAAGGCGTGGCTTGTCTGACGCAGGCACATCCGGATGTGAAGATCATCACGGGATCAATCGATCGGGAACTTGACGATCATGGCTATATCCGTCCCGGCTTAGGGGATGCGGGCGACAGGCTGTTTGGCACCAAATAGTGCATTTCCATTTCAGGAATCAGGCTGCGGAAACCTTGTTTCCCGCCTGTTCCTGAGTGGCGCAAGAGGTTGGCGATGTTCGCAGGCCATCCAGAATATTCTGGTTAACTTCGACCAGCGGTTTGAGGCTGATATTTTTCAGCATGGCGCGGATACTGTATCGCGATGACCAATCAGCAAGCCGAAACAGATTTTCTCGGAAACTGACCGGTAAATCATTATTTTCAATGCTTATTTCACGTAAAACGGCTGACCAGAGCTTCTGGTTCATGTTGAGTGCGTGAAGACGTGATTTGTGATCTTTTGCAGCTTTCAGCAGCATAATGACTTGGCCGAAAGCCATTGTTTCCACCTGACGTGGGGGGATACTTCTTGCTGTACTCTGATTGTAAGCGTTGATGCCGTAACTCATTGAGGCTCCTGAAGATGAAGAGGGCGGTTATTCACCGCCCTCCTGAAGTCTTATCGGAACAGGGACAGAATGTTCTGAGAAGACGATTTCGCAACAGTCAGTGCTGAAATTGCCAACTGCTGCTTCGTCTGAAGAGAGGTCAGCTTCGCGCTTTCAGCTGCCATGTCGGCATCCGTCAGGGCGCCAACGCCAGACGTCAGGGCATCGCTCAGGTTGGAGCTGTATGTCTGAAGACCGGAAATCTGGTTGGTATAGCTGCCCAGATTCTGAGCAATGGAAGACATCTTGTCGATCGCGCTCTGAATGCTCGAGACGTAATCTTTTGATGTCGATGCGCTGGCTGTGGCGTTCCAGTCAGTTGTATCTGACGCCGTAAATGCTGTCAGGCTTTGTCCGGTGATTTTCAGTGCGCCTGTGCTCGTATCAATGGATGCTGAGTAACCATTGTCGTTCAGTGCCTTGGCAAGAGCACCGATACCGGAAGCTGTTGAAGAAGAGGCAGTATTGACGATGACCGAAACAACCTTGTTGGTTGCTGTTGGTATGCTTGTCGCTGCTGTCGTGCCATCAGTGATTTCAAAAGTTGTGGTCGTTCCATCACCGTTGGTGAGAGTGAATTTATTGCCTGCGCTGAACGCAGCAGCAGCGGTAACGTCACCGGTGAGGGCAAGGCTGGCTGTCTGGCCATCGGAGATCACTGTCTGATCTGTGGAGGTTGCTGTCTCGGCGCTGAATCCGGTTCCGGTCAGATTCAGGAAGCTCGAAAGCGTTGAATCCCCGCTGGAACCAAGAGCATTGGCAATCGAGATGACGCCGCCATTGAGGCTCTGCACAATGTTTGCCGAAGTTGTGCTCGCACCGACGGCATCGGTCAGGCTGGTCAGAAGATTGACACCGTTGAATGTGGCATTACGGGCATAGGAATTGACGGCATTGATGGCGTTCGCCACTTCCGTTTTCATTGTGGCCGTGTCGATGCCGGTCTGTCCCGCAGTGGTCACGGTGTTCTGCAGTGTCTGCAGCGTGGAAATGATGCTGGAAACTGCTGCCGTGGATGTCGAGACAATCTGGGCTCCCATGGAGAGGGAATCCTGCACCGCGGACAGACCTTGAATGTTGCCATTCATGGCGGCGGTGATGGAATAGATTGCCGGGCTGTCTGAAGCGTTGGAAACCTTCAGGCCGGTTGAAATCTCGTTCTGGGTGCGGTCGAGTTCAGCAGAGGTTGCGTTCAGGCTCTGAAGTGCAACCATCGCGCCATTATTGGTATTGATTGAAAGTGTCATTGGCTTTTCTCCGAATCACAGGCCCGGATTTTTTCCGGTCATCGAAGAAAACACGAGATTGTTTAAGCGCACGTTAAGCCGGATGCTGAACTTATGACGGCGTCCTCATGTCTTATGACGCGCAAGGCATAGCGAAGAGCTGTATAATAATCTTTTTCACAGGCGGCGTCATAGGCTGACTTCAAAAGAGCTTTTGCAGCTTCCGATGTTGTTTCCCTTGAAAACGCATTTATGAAATATATGGCTTCTTCCATCGCTTTTTCTCTTTCTTCTTCGGTTCCGACATAGGCTGTCTGGAGCGCGTAATAGATATGCCGGGCGGGGGTTGTTGCCGCTTCTGGTGGCATGATCTGTTTGCCGAAGAGAAATTGCGTCCTGTTGAGAAGACGGATCTGCGCGGATGTCAGAAAATGAATCGCGGCGCCATTGATGATCATTCGGTCATTCTGGTCGAGACGGATATCGAGGCCAGCCATTTTCTGCCTTTCAGTCTGCGTTTTCGCTGAAAGGATGTATCGTCCGACTTGGTAAACTGGCAGTTAATATTTGACTTAAAAGATTTTAAATACATAAATTGTTTGAAAATATTCGCACAGAAAAAGATCTTTCCTGTGCGAATTTTCTGTCAGATTCTGCGCACGATATAAGTTTTCCGCAAAGCCGATGTGATTTCTTCAGCATGCGAAGGATTGCGCGCTTCAATCATTACTTCAAGTTCCGCGGCCTGAACGGAAGGAGCGGCGAACAGCCTCTGATGTGAGACTTCCAGTATATTCCCGCCAGCATCACCAATGGTTTTGGAAATATCCGCAAGAATTCCCGGACGATCCGGAATTTCCATTACAAGACGTAGCAGGCGTCCGTCACGGAGCATGGCGCGTAACAGGGTATTTGCGAGGATGCGTGTATCGATATTTGCCCCGGTAATGGGCAAGGCAACTTTCTTGCCGCGGAATCTCTCCGGGTGCATCATGATTGCTGCCAGAGCGGCAGCACCAGCGCCTTCGCTGATCTGTTTTGCACCCTCGGCCAGCAATGTGATGGCGTCTTCCACGGCACGTTCTGTGACGACAATGACGTCTGACACCATTTCCTGAATGACGGCGTGTGGCTGTCGGCCAATTTTCATCACAGCGATACCCTCGGCGATTGTGGAACCGCCGGAAGGGGTGATTTCTGCTCCCGGAAATGACGAAAGGGAATTGTGGCTTTCGATCTGCACGCCGATCAGTTCAAGATCTGGCCGCAAGGCCTTTGCTACGACCGCACATCCAGAAAGCAGACCACCACCGCCAATAGGCATGACCAGCGAATCCAGTTCTCCGGCATCTTCCAGAAGCTCGAGAGCGAATGTGCCCTGACCAGCCATGATGCCTGGATCATCATAGGGATGGATCAGAATACGTCCTTCACGCTGTTGCAGATCGTGTGCGAACAGGGAGGCTTCGGTAAAGTCATTGCCTTCAAGCACGACATGCGCGCCCCAGCTCTTGGTGCGCATCACCTTCGCTGAGGGCGTGAAGCGGGGCATGACGATGACGGCGTCAATCCCGAGCAGGCTGGCATGGCGGGCCACACCTTGCGCATGATTCCCGGCGGACACGGCAATAACACCGCGTCGACGTTCATCTTCCGTCAGCAGGGCCAGCCGGTTGGCGGCTCCGCGTTCCTTGAAGGAGCCGACAGCCTGAAGGTTGTCGAGTTTGAGTATAATCTCTGCGCCGGTCGCCTTTGACAAAGCGTGAGAGGGGATCGTCGGGGTGCGGAGAACGCGCCCCTCTATCCGCCGCGCAGCGGCGGTCACGTCATCGAAGGTGATCATTTTTTTTCTATCTGGTTTTCAGGCGTAAACGACAGAGAGGATCTCGTAGGTCCGATCGCCACCGGGAGCAGGAACGGAAACCGTATCGCCCAGATGTTTGCCGATCAGGGATTTCGCGAGAGGCGAAGAAATCGAAAGCAGCCCTTGCCGAATGTCGGCTTCGTGCATTCCGACGATCTGGTATGTCGATTCTTTTTCGGTGTCTTCATCCAGAAGTGTGACGCGGGCGCCGAATTTGACCTGATCTCCTGAAAGAGTTGAGGGATCGATCACTTCTGCTGTCGCGATGATTTCTTCCAGCTCCAGAACACGGCCTTCGATAAAGGACTGGCGTTCACGAGCCGCATGATATTCAGCGTTTTCTGACAGGTCGCCATGAGCCCGGGCTTCAGCAATAGCGCGAATAACTGCCGGGCGCTCCTCGGATTTGAGACGACGCAGTTCCTCCTCAAGGCGCTGAAGGCCGGGAGCTGTCATCGGAATCTTCTGCAAAACGCGTATCCTCAGAATCGAAAAGGCCGGCGTTGACCGGCATCAGGAAATACAGAGTTTAAGTAACTGGTCCGCTCGAAGAACGGACCAGGCTTATATCCGGTCGCGCAGAACGCGCCCGGTCTCAGAACGATCCGCTAAAATACGCCTGAAGTGGAGCGACTTCAAGCGGACCCTCCCGCATGGCGCTGATGGCATGGGTTGCGGCCCTTGCACCGGCGATGGTCGTATAGTGCGGGATGCCCATGGTCAGGGCTGAACGGCGGATATCATAGCTGTCCGCAACCGCCTGTGCCCCCTGTGCCGTGTTGATGACCATCTGGATTTCACCGGACCGGATGGCGTCGACACAATGAGGACGTCCTTCCAGCACCTTGTTCACCACACGCACCTCGATTCCCGCTTCCCGGAGTCTTGAGGCGGTGCCGCGGGTGGCAAGGATGGTGAATCCCATCTGGTTCAGGGCGCGGCCGATGGGAGCAAGAGCGCTCTTGTCGCTGTCACGCACGGACAGGAAAACGCTGCCTGAGAGCGGCAGTTTCACGCCTGCGCCAAGCTGGGATTTGGCAAAGGCGCGCTCGAAAGAGGTGTCGAGCCCCATGACTTCGCCCGTGGAGCGCATTTCCGGCCCGAGGATCGTGTCGACGTCCTGGAAACGATGGAACGGGAACACGGCTTCCTTGACTGCGACATGAGGAACGACGGCGCGGTCATCCAGCGGGAAATCGCTCAGTCGCGCGCCAGCCATGACACGTGCACCGATTTTTGCAACGGGAACGCCAGTGGCCTTGGCAACGAAGGGCACGGTGCGGGATGCGCGCGGATTGACTTCCAGAACGAAGATCTCGTGACCTTTGATGGCGTATTGCACGTTCATCAGGCCGATGATGCCAAGTTCGAGGGCCATGGCTTCCGTCTGTGCCTTCAACTCGGTGACGATAGCCGGAGAAAGCGTATAGGGCGGGAGGGAGCAGGCGCTGTCGCCGGAATGAATGCCAGCTTCCTCGATATGTTCCATGACGCCGGCGACATAGACGTCTTTTCCATCGGAAATGCAGTCCACATCGGCTTCGATGGCATCGTTCAGGTAGCGATCAATCAGGACAGGCCCGGAAGCGATATCCTGACCGGCAAGCTGGAGGGCAACGCGCATGTAACGTTGCAGGCTGTGGCGGTCATGGACGATTTCCATGGCGCGACCACCCAGAACGTAGGATGGGCGGATGACAACCGGGTAGCCGATCTTTTCCGCAATATCTTCCGCTTCCTGTGCATTGCGGGCGATGCCGTTGTCCGGCTGGCGCAGTCCGAGTTTATGAAGCAACGCCTGAAAACGCTCGCGGTCTTCAGCGCGGTCAATCGCATCGGCGGGTGTGCCAAGCAGGGGGATGCCTGCCTCGACCAGTGCATGTGACAGTTTCAGGGGTGTCTGACCACCATACTGTACGATGCAGCCGGCGATTTCACCGGAGGCCTGTTCACGACGGATCAGGGAAATCACATCTTCTGTGGTCAGAGGCTCGAAGTAGAGGCGATCCGATGTGTCATAATCCGTCGAGACGGTTTCCGGATTGCAGTTGACCATGATGGTCTCGAATCCGACTTCACGCAGGGCATAGGCTGCGTGGACGCAGCAATAGTCGAATTCGATTCCCTGACCGATGCGGTTCGGTCCACCACCAAGAATGACGATCTTCTTCCTGTCTGTCGGTTCTGACTCACAGACAGGTGTGCCGTATCCGCCTTCATATGTTGAATACATATAGGGAGTAGCGGATGCGAATTCGCCTGCGCAGGTATCGATTCGTTTATAGACCGGGGTGACATTCAGGCGCTGGCGCAGCGTGGCGATTTCGCTTTCCTGTGTGCCGGAAAGTCGTGCCAGCTGGCGATCAGAGAAGCCCATGGCTTTCAGATGGCGCAGGGACTGGGCGTCTTCTGGCAATCCCTTGTCCAGAATCTGCTTTTCTGCGGCAATGATCGCGCTCAGTTCACGCAGGAACCAGGGCTCGAAATGGCATGCTTCGACGATGTCCTCGATGGACAGACCAGCGCGAAGCGCCTGAGCCGCCATGAGAATACGCTCAGGGCGGGGCTGGGACAGAGCCGCGCGATAAGCATCGGCCCCACCATCTCCCGGAATTTCGACGGGGTCGAGGCCGGTCAGCCCGGTTTCCATCGACCGCAGTCCCTTTTGCAGGGCTTCGTTGAAGGAGCGACCGATGGCCATGGCCTCTCCGACCGACTTCATGGAAGTGGAAAGCAGGGCTGGCGTGCCGGGGAATTTTTCGAAAGTGAAACGGGGAATCTTGACGACGACATAGTCGATGGTGGGCTCGAAGGAAGCGGGTGTTGCTCCCCCGGTGATGTCGTTCGCCAGTTCATCCAGCGTGTAACCAACGGCCAGTTTCGCGGCGATCTTTGCAATCGGGAAACCGGTTGCCTTGGAAGCGAGGGCGGACGAACGGGAGACGCGTGGATTCATCTCGATGACGACCATGCGGCCATCTTTCGGATTGATGCCGAACTGGACATTCGATCCGCCAGTTTCGACGCCGATGGCGCGAAGACAGGCGATCGAAGCATCGCGCATCCGCTGATATTCCTTGTCGGTCAGCGTCAGGGCTGGGGCGACCGTAATGGAATCGCCGGTGTGGACGCCCATGGGGTCGATATTTTCGATGGAGCAGATGATGATGCAGTTGTCCGCCTTGTCGCGGACGACTTCCATCTCGAACTCTTTCCAGCCAAGGACGGATTCTTCGATCAGGACTTCAGTGGTCGGAGAAGCGGCGAGACCTCCCGCAACGATCTGATCGAATTCTTCAAGATTATAGGCGATGCCGCCACCGGAACCACCCATGGTGAAGGATGGGCGAATGATGGAGGGAAGCCCTGTTTCTTCCAGAGCAACGCGTGCTTCGGCCAGAGTGTGCGCAATCCGGCTGCGTGGGCTTTCGATGCCGATGGCATCCATGGCTTCACGGAACTTCTGACGGTCTTCGGCGCGATCGATGACATCTGCGCGTGCACCGATCAGCTCGACGCCGTGTTTTTCGAGAAAGCCGGAAGCATCAAGCGCCATTGCTGCGTTCAATGCAGTCTGGCCGCCCATCGTCGGAAGCACCGCGTCGGGCTTTTCCTTCAGGATGATGCGTTCGACGAATTCAGGCGTGATGGGCTCGACATAGGTGGCGTCGGCCAGTCCTGGATCAGTCATGATCGTGGCTGGATTCGAATTGATCAGGATCACCCTGAACCCTTCTTCTTTCAGGGCCTTGCAGGCCTGCGCGCCGGAATAGTCGAACTCGCAGGCCTGGCCGATGACGATCGGGCCTGCTCCAATGATAAGGATTGATTTCAGGTCAGTACGACGGGGCATGGCGCTCTCTCACTCTACGGTCTGAAGCTGAAGGGCTGGGAGGGGATTGATGCGGCGTGAATCGTTGTCACGCATGCGCAGCAGATAGGTTTCGAACAGGGGCACGGTAAAATCTGTTGTGCCGAAAGCAGGGCTCCAGATCATGCCCTTGCGGATCAATGCGGCTCTGATCGGGGCGACATTTTGCACGCGGACGCCAATTCTGTCGGCGATTTCGCCTGAACGATGGGGGCCGGAGCCCAGTTCAGCCATGGCGATGCAATAGGCACGTTCGCGTGGCGTCAGGCGTTCGTAGCGCATTCTGAAGAACCCGCTGTCGAGTGCCGTGATGGAAACTTCCGTGGCGACCCGGACATCGCCGGGCAGAATTTCCGGCCCGTGAGCAACGTTCCATGCGTGGTAGGCCCATTCCTGAATGAAGTAGGGGTAACCTCCGGTGACGGAGAATACTTCTTCGATGGCTGCCTCGGTGAACGTTACGCCCTCTTTTGCTGCCGGCGTGCGGAGGGCATCGGCGACATCATCGCGTTTCAACGGGCCAAGCTGCGGGAAATCAAAGAGCCGTTCGGCATAAGAACGGGATTGGCCGGTTTGTGCCACGATGTGAGGCAGGCCAGCACCGGCGAACATGACAGGCAGGTTTTCCCGTGCCGTTCGATGCAGTGCCATGATCAGAGCGCCCATATCGCGTTCCGAAAGAAACTGGATCTCATCAATACAGAACAGGATGCCCGTTCCGCGTGCGCGTGCAGCTTCGCCGACTGCGGCAAACAGATCGGAAAGGTCTGCATCCAGATTGCCACTATCGGCGATGCCGGTTTCCGCTTCGAAATCGAGTTCGATTCGGAAATCCTGATGTTGCAGGCGGATGGTATGAATGAAGCTTTTCAGCACGCGTAGGGCACGCTTCACGTGTGTGCTGAATCTGTCTGCCCTGTCGAGGGTCAGCATCATCCGGCGCAGGTGAGGGGCCAGAAGCTGTGGCAGTGATGTATATTCGTGGGCTTCGATGAAGCAGGTCTGAAAGCCTGCTTCCGTCGCCATTTCACGTATCCGCCCCAGGACAACGGTCTTCCCAACTCCCCGCAAGCCCGTCGCGATGAAGCTTCGTGCGCTGCGTCCTTCCAGAAGGCGGCGAAGCGCGATTTCCGCTGGAGCAAGAAGGTACTGACGTCCTGCAAGCTCCGGAGGTGGAGCGCCCGCTCCGGGGACATAAGGGTTGAGGATGGGGTCCATGGAGGGGTGTGTTCAGCCTGAACTTTAGACTTTGCCGTTATGCTGATCGATCAGTTCGACGAAACGTCTGAAAAGATAGAAGCTATCGGACGGGCCTGGGCTGGCTTCCGGATGATACTGCACGGAGAAAGCTGGCAGTGTATCGGAGGCGATGCCTTCGTTGGAGCCATCGAACAGGCTTTTATGAGTGACACGGACACCTTCCGGCAGGGAGGATTCGTCGACTGCAAAGCCATGATTCTGGCTGGTGATTTCCACGCGTCCGGTGGAGAGGTCTTTTACGGGCTGGTTCGCGCCGCGATGTCCCTGTTGCAGTTTGTAGGTTTTTGCGCCGAGGGCGAGTGCCAGAAGCTGGTGCCCGAGGCAGATACCGAAGACGGGCTTGCCTGCGTCGAGAACACCACGAATGGCTGGGACGGCATATTCGGCTGTTGCAGCCGGATCACCCGGACCGTTGGAAAGGAAGACGCCTTCGGGCTGAAGGGCGAGAATTTCTTCGGCTGTTGCTGTTGCCGGGACAACGGTCACGTCACATCCGGCTGTGGTGAGGCAGCGAAGGATGTTGAGTTTCGCTCCGTAATCAATGGCAACGACCTTGCGACTATGCTCGGGCAATGCCTGTGTCGTATCCGGCCATTCCCAAACGGTTTCTGCAAAAGTCCATGGAGCGGCGCAGGTGACTTCCTTTGCCAGATCCATGCCTTCGAGCCCCGGCCATGCGGAGGCCTGTTCCTTGAGGGCTTCAATGTCGAAACTGCCTGATTCCGGGTAATACAGGACAGCGGTCTGGGGGCCGCCATTCCTGATCCGCAGGGTCAGCGCCCGTGTATCGATCCCGCAGATACCCGGGACGTTTCTTTCAAGAAGCCATGTGTTGAGGCTTTCCTGGGCGCGCCAGTTGGCAGGTTCCGTAATGTCATGACGAATGACGAGGCCACGTGCGCTGACGCGCGGGGCTTCATTGTCAGTGCTGTTTGTGCCGACATTGCCGATATGCGGGAATGTGAAGGTGATGATCTGACCGGCAAAGGATGGATCGGTCAGTGTTTCCTGATATCCGGTCATGCCTGTTGAGAAGCAGATTTCACCGATAGCGGCACCGTTTGTATGGGCTCCGAATCCACGTCCCCACAACACTGTGCCATCAGCAAGCACGAGTGCGGCTGTTGCCTTCTCAGGAGCGGATGAGGTTGGGGAACCTTGGGGCATCTGTGTATCCTGATGAGTGTGTGAAGGGGCGTCCGGCTGCAATTCATCCATCGACAGGCCCGTCGCGCGGGAGACTGCGGGCCAGTGTTTTGCGGGAATTGCGCGCGCCTGACGCCATTTGCGCACGGCTTCTGTGCCAACGCCCGTAACTTGGGCTGCGCCTTCGGGGCCGCCAAGGCGTTCGATGAGTGCTTCGATTGATATGGGCATCTACATCATCTCGCTGTGAAATCGTCTCTCTGCTAGCAGTCTTTGTGGGGATTGGGAAGAAAATTCCCATGCTGAATTTTGCAAAATCGAAACGGAATTTTTTTCCAGGTTCGTTGTCCAGCAAATATCCCTGGCTAGCAGTTCTGAAAAAGAGTGGGCAGGATTTCAGCGGATCTGGCACTGGTCCGGATGAAGGTGTCGACGCTATATAGTCGGCGACTTTATAAAATCCGGCTTGGAAAATTTTTCCGGGTCCGGTTGCAGGAGGCTTCAGTCCATGTCCGATACCACGCTACGCGCGCGTTTCTCAGCTGATCTTAAAACCGCGATGAAAGGCGGCGACAAGGAGCGTGTTGCGCTACTGCGCATGATTGGTGCGAAACTCAAGGAAACCGACATTGCAGCGCGCCCGAAGGGCATTGAGCAGGTTGGTGAGGACGAAGTGGTGTCGATGCTGCGCGGTATGGCGAAGTCGCGTGCAGAATCCGCGACTATCTATCGTGAGGGTGGTCGTCCGGAGTTGGCGGAGAAAGAAGAGGCGGAAATTGCGATCATTCGCGACTATCTTCCGCCCGAGATGGATGATGCTGCATTGAAGGCCGCGATTGAAGGATTGATTGCCGAAACCGGGGCATCCTCGATGAAGGATATGGGCAAGGTCATGGCAGCATTGAAGGAGAAATTCGGCGCATCACTGGATCTTGGACGTGCGAACGGTCAGGTCAAGGCGCTGCTTTCCGCCTGATTTTCTTACAAAACCTGAATGTGAATTTTTCACAGATGTGTGATTGTTCGCCACAGAATGGTCACACACAGCAGGCTTAGGAACGGATAAGCAGTGGATGCTTTCCGAAAGGAGGGCGAATTGAAGTTTGTTCCGGAGCTTTCCGATGACGCCTACCGAAAAAATTCGTTCCAACCCTTATTCGCCATGGTGCCAGCATCAATCGATGATTCAGGAGCGTAAGGCTCGTCGTCTGGCATCCATTGCGGATCATAAATGCATGGAAGTGTTTTGTCGGCACGACGATTGTGACCGGAAGTTGTCGCGTTCAGGCGTTTTCTGGGGTCATGACGGCAGCGGGCCGGTTTCTCACTGAGAAATAGATTGGTCGACTGCATGTTTTCCACGCTGATGGATTGACTTGCGGGTTCTTAGGCTTTTCATCCTCCTTCCGATTTTGAAACTGGGCGCAGGGCCGGCTGGCCGGCGTGTCCAATGATGGGATGTCCTCTGGCGCCGCATGTTTGCAGTTCCGGAGACGTTTCGGGAAGGAGACCTTTATGTCGGCCACGGCATTTATATTCCCCGGTCAGGGAAGTCAGTCTGTGGGGATGGGAGC
>JAAYUA010000149.1 GCA_012517935.1 Acetobacter sp.
CGATCATGTCCGCCTCCGCACCATGACACTCCCAGACATCTTCATCGACCATGCCTCGCAGTTCGAGCAATACGAATACGCACAGCTCAACGCACCCCATATCGTCAAAACAGCGCTCACCGCTCTCGGACTCAATGAACATGCCGGGATGCCCATCCACGATCTCTCGCGCTCAGCCGCAGGAGCATAATCATGACACGTTCCATTTTTTCCCGTCTGACTCTGATTGCGGCTCTGGCCTCCACAGTGCCAGTTGCGACACAGGTTTTCCCCGCTATCGCGGCGGAAACTCCAGATGGAAACGTCACAGCTCCCATCAATATCCTTGATGAAGCACTTAAACAGATCATCAGCCCGAATGCCGGCAGCTTTGCTGATCGCGAAAAGATCATGGCGAATGCGGTCGACCAATCCTATGACCTGACAACCGTCCTCAAGGCATCCATCGGGCCCGTCCGCTATGCCGGACTTTCACCCGATGATCAGACAAGATTGCTGAAGGCATTCCGCGAGTATACAATCGCGCGCTACGTCTCCAGCTTCGCGCCGGGTTCGAAAATCAGCTTCAAACTGGGAACCGATGTTCGCGAATCTCCAGTTGGAACAGGAAAAATTGTTCCAACCCGGATTATTCCTGATGACGGTTCGGATCCAACGGCTCTGGATTACGTTATGGTCCAGACAACTGGTGGATGGAGAATCGCCGACGTGTTGCTCGCCGGACATATCAGCCAAGCTGCTGCACAACGTGCGGATTTCAGTTCAACCCTGGCGGCCAGTGGTGTTGATGGGCTGATTTCAGTCCTCGACCGCAAGGTCAAAGCCTTTTCCTCAAAGTGAATGAAGCAGAGATGCCAGTTTCAATGATCTCTGGCATCGTGCCTATGTTCAGGATCCGTACGTGATCCCTCTGCACAACCCCATGTTTGTCTGCGCCATGTTGAGCGCAGGTGTCGGTCTGGCCGGTCTGCTTCAGGCCGGCCTTGGCACAGGTCTGGTCGCCCGTTTCCGCAGTCAGGAAAACAACAGACTTCCTGTTTTCACCTCCCTGCCCCCCATCAGCGTCCTGAAACCCTTGCATGGATCTGAACCCCTGCTTGAAGAAGCTCTCGAAAGCTTCTGCACTCAGGACTATCCTGATTTTGAAATCATTTTCGGCGTTCAACATGCCGATGACCCGGCCATTGCAGTCGTCGAACGGCTGAGGGAACGTCACCCCGGCCATGCCCTCAAGCTGATCATCAACAGCGCCCAGCATGGAATCAACCGCAAGATCAGCAATCTGATCAATATGCTGCCCGCCGCCAGCCATGAATATCTGGTCATCTCGGACTCAGACATCCATGTCGAACCCGATTACCTTCGTCATCTGGCGCAGGCTCTCTCCCTGCCGGAAACAGGCGTGGTCACAACACTTTATGCAGGGCTTCCAGCCTCACAAAGCCTTCCGCGTCTTCTGTCTGCCTGCCAGATCAACCATAATTTTCTGCCAGGCGTTCTGCTTTCCCGCTATCTCGGACGTCAGGATTGTCTTGGGGCAACCATGGCCCTGACCCGCAAGAATCTTTCCGACATTGGCGGTCTGGAAGCACTCGTAAACCATGTAGCAGATGACGCCGTTCTCGGGCGCCTCATCCGGGCCAAAAGAAAAGACATCACCATCGCCGGTTGCATGACATGGACCACGATCGGGGAACGCTCCTTTTCAGAACTTCTCAGCCACGAATTGCGATGGGGGCGAACCGTGCGTTCTCTCGCCCCGGGAGGATATCTCGCCTCCAGTATTCAGTTGCCATTGCTGTGGTTCACACTCACAGTGTTCTTTTCCGGATTTTCCCTGTGGTCTCTGAAACTTTTCTGTGTCGCTTGGCTGTTTCGCGCATCATGCGCTCTTGTTATGGATCGCTGCGTCGGGGAACGTGCCGTAAGTTCATTGCTCCTGCTGCCTTTCCGTGACTTGCTGTCCGCCGCGATCATGGTAGGCAGCATGTCAGGAACCCGCGTGGCATGGCGTGGACATATGATGCATGTGACCCCACATGAGATCCCTCCCCCGGCCTCGACAGGTGATTAAAAAGGCTTTCTTCTTTTTCCAAACAACTGAACCAACTTTTCCCATCTTGTCCCGCGGCCCCGTCCGCATTACCCATCCGATGCATTCGGGCGAAGGATACACAACACAATGATGAAAACTCTTTTCCTCCAGCCGCCTTCATTTGACGGATTCGATGGCGGCGCGGGATCGCGCTATCAGGCAAAGCGTGAAATCAAGTCATTCTGGTATCCAACGTGGCTGGCGCAGCCTGCCGCACTTGTCGAAGGCTCACGCCTGATCGATGCCCCGCCCGCAGGGATGGGAATGGAGCCCATTCTTGCCGACGTGAAGAATCGTGATCTTGTCGTTCTGCACACATCGACGCCGTCCTTTGCCAAGGACGTACAGGTCGCGCAGATGCTGAAAGATGTGAACCCGAATCTGAAGATCGGCATGGTCGGTGCAAAAGTCGCCGTTCAGCCGGAAGAAAGCCTGTTGAAAGGTGCGCCGATCGACTTCGTCGCCCGCAACGAATTCGACTTCACAATCAAGGAAATCGCCGAAGGACGCGACCTCAAGGACGTCGACGGTATTTCCTGGCGCAACAGCGAAGGCGTGATCGTCAATAATCGCGACCGCGCCATGATCGAGGACATGGACAGCCTGCCTTTCGTGACGGAAGTCTATAAGCGCGACCTGCGCATTGAAGACTACTTCATCGGCTACCTGATGCATCCATATATCTCGATCTATACGGGACGCGGCTGCAAATCCCGCTGCACCTTCTGCCTGTGGCCACAGACCGTTGGCGGACATCGCTACCGCACACGCAGCCCGCAGCATGTCGCAGCAGAAATCCGTCTGGCCCGCCAGTATTTCCCGCAGGTCAAGGAATTCTTCTTCGATGATGATACCTTCACCGACGATCTGCCGCGGGCTGAAGCCATTGCGCGTGAACTGGGTAAGATGGGCATCACCTGGTCCTGCAACGCCAAGGCGAATGTTCCCCGTGAAACCCTGAAAGTGCTTCGTGACAACGGTCTGCGCCTGCTGCTGGTTGGTTATGAAAGCGGCAACCAGCAGATTCTGCACAACATCAAAAAAGGCATGCGCGTCGAAGTTGCACGTGAGTTCACAAAGAACTGCCATGAACTCGGCATCAAGATTCACGGCACCTTCATCATGGGCCTTCCTGGAGAAACCAAGGAAACAATCCAGGAAACAATCCGCTTCGCGCAGGAAATCAACCCGCACACCCTGCAGGTTTCTCTTGCCGCACCTTATCCCGGCACCTTCCTGCACCAGCAGGCGACGGAAAACGGATGGCTCGATGCAGGCAATGCCGAACTGATCGACGATAATGGCGTCCAGATCGCACCACTGCATTACCCGCATCTGTCACACACCGAAATCTTCAGCAGCGTTGAGGAATTCTATAAGAAATTCTACTTCCGCGCTCCGAAGATCGCTTCTATTGTTGGTGAAATGGTCCGTAGCCCGCAGATGATGAAACGTCGTCTCCGCGAAGGTGTGGAATTCTTCCACTTCCTGCGCGACCGTAACGCAGCCTGAGATTAAAGGCAGGCAAAGCAACCATGAAGCAGGTCATTTTCTCGGCTGATGATTTCGGAATGTCCGTCGAGGTGAATGAGGCGATCGAGCAAGCCCATCGTGATGGGCTTCTCTCGACAGCCAGCCTGATGGTTGCTGGCCCCGCCGCACTCGATGCTGTTGAACGCGCCAGACGTCTGCCCGATCTGCATGTCGGATTGCATCTGGTTGTGATCGAAGGGCCAGCAGTCCTTCCCCCGCAACAGATTCCTCTTCTGGTCAATCAGAGCGGTATTTTTCCTTCTGATCAGCTTGGACTCGGCATCCGGTATTTTTTCAGTCGCCGCGTCAGACAGCAACTGAAAGCAGAAATAGAAGCGCAGTTTGCCGCTTTCGCCAAAACCGGCCTCCGCCTTGATCATGCCAATGCCCACAAGCATATGCATCTCCACCCGACTATCGGGAGAATGATGATCCAGTGCGGAAAGACCTATGGCCTCCCTGCCGTCAGGGTTCCCTGTGAACCTCCCGAGCCTCTTCGCTCGGCGGGTGATATTGCTGAAACACCGGGCGACACCGCACTCCGTTTATGGACGCGCCTGCTCAGATATCAGATCCATGCAGCCGGGATGGTTGCCAATGATTTCTGCTTTGGAATTGCATGGAGCGGTCACATGACGGCTGACCGGATTGCCGCGCTGGCCGCAAATCTGCCAGACGGTGTCTCCGAGATCTATTTTCATCCAGCCACGTCGAAAAACGCTGAATTACAACGGCTGATGCCAGACTATGAACATGAAGCCGAACTTGCGGCTCTGCTCAGCCCGGGCGTCCGTGCCGCGCTCCGACACAGTGGGGCTCAACCCATAACCTGGTCAGATCTTCACTAAACTTTGCTCCTGACGGTAATGATCAACAGCCCGCTTCAGAATTCCTTTCAGTTCGTCCGCCTGCGTCTCGAAATCAGGAAGATGATCTTTCAGCGGGTTTTTATAATTTCCGAACCTCTCCGGTTGATCCAGAAGCTGTCCCAGAACCATCCGCAAATCTGATAGTGTCGTATTGAGCGACACCAGATTACCATTCACGCCCTCAGTAATATCCTCGGCCTGTCCGCCTGGTGCTGTGGCAATCACCCAGACATCCCGGGCCAGCGCTTCACGCACCGTCAGTCCGTAACTTTCCATCCATTGGGATGGAAATACCAGAACGTCGATGCCTGCAAAAAACGCGTCCATAGTGTCACGATTATATGCCGGAACGACCGACACATGCCCCTGCATTTTCCAGCCAGATGTTACAATGGAGGCAAATCCAAGATTCAATTTATTATCAACCAACGTCAGGGACCAGTCACCGCGATCAAGGCTTTCGAAAGCCTGCAGCAGGATACTGTAACCCTTCACATCTTCCGTTCCGCCAACATACCCAAAGCGTAACGGCATATTTGCCGGACGAGCAGGCCGAGAGCTTGAAGGCCAGAAGAAACCATTCCGGTTCACAACGATCCTGCGTGCCTGAACACCATTTTCGATATAAAGCTGACGATGTGTTTCACTCGGCGTTATGAGTATCGAAGCACCGTCAAGCGCCTGTCGCATCAGAACCGCACGCTCCGCCAGGTGCTGAGCCTCCGGCACACAGGCCTGACAGGTTTTCAGATCGATCTTTCTCTGGAAACAGTAACGCCCATCTGCACGCACCATAAACTGACGCTCGCACAGGAACCACGCATCATGCAGTGTGAGCGCATAGGGTACGCCGCGCTCCATACAGATACGCAAAATGCCGATGCCCAGACCTTGTAATGCATGGATATGCACAATGTCGGGCTGCATTGCATCAAGCCATTTATCGAACTGGGCCGTATTCTCCGGCATATCAAGTGCTGCAACACGATCATGATCTGGTGGCACAACACAGGATAAAACAGGCAATCTATCGCTATCATATCTGAGCGCGGAACGACCTCGGCCTGACATATCAGCGGGTCGAGAGGTGAAAACACTTACCTCCGTTCCGTCTTCAGCCAACCTGCGCGCCATCTCTTCAGCGATCAGAGTCGCTCCACCGAAAGAGCGTGGAGCGAAATAGACATTGGCAACCAGCACACTGAAATCTGCTCTTTTCCGTGGTTCCGGTGCTGGAAACAGGGTCGCGACTTCCGTTGTCTGTATCGTGTCAGAGCCATATTTCTCCAGAGCAACAGACCGTGCCGCATGCCCCATTTTCACACGCAAGATGCTATCTTGTGCCAGACGAAGGATATATTCCCTCCAGTCTGAAGCGCTTTCCGCCAGGAAACCGGAAACACCCTGCGTAATCGCGGCTCTGAATTCCCGCCTTGGTGAACATATGCACGGGATGCCCAATGCCGCCGCTTCAAGAAACTTGATATTGCTCTTCGCGTCATTGAAAATTGTGGGCTCAAGTGGCGCAATCGAGAGGTCGGCTTCGGCCAGAAGAGCCAGAAAGCCAGCATAATCCCGCCCGGACAGATATTCGACCTGTCCCGCAACCTTGCTGAACGAAGACGGCAGCGTCAGTTCACCGACAATCCGCAAATGAATATGAGGATTCTGTTCCATGGCCGCGAGGACACCCTCAGCAGCTTCCAGAAAATCCTTGTCATGCGTCTTGGTCCCCGACCCATAGACAATCATGATGTTATCGTCAGATCGACGAGGACGCTCTCTGAGCGACTCTGCGATCTTCAATGTTTCTGCATCAAGTGCATTGTGGATGACGGCAACGGCTCCTGCACCAGCTTGCAACATGGCATCTGCCAATGTTTCGGTTGATGCGATCCCGACACCACACGTCAGAAGAGCCTCTCGAAACAAACGGACTCCGCTTAACAGCTGGTTTCGTTCATCCAGCCTCAAAGTCTCCAGATTCCCGTTTTCCCGATAAAGGGATTCCTCGAAAATCAGATCATCAACTTCCCATCGTGGTTGCAGTCCCAAACGCCGCGCTTCAGACAGAAGCACGTGCACATTCGGAAACGCAGGAACACGATAGAAAATGACTTCTGTGCTGACCTGAAGAGCCGTCAGACAGTCTGACTGGTGCCGCCAATCAACAACGCTAACCTTCCAGCCAAGATTTTCAAGCTGTTCGCGCTTTTGCCAGACACGATATTTCGCACATTGCTGGAGAGAGAGCTCCGCAATGAGAAGAACATGAGGCGTAAGCTGTTTCAGGCAGGCTGGCGATATCGGAGAAGATAACTGTGCATGGGTGGAACTCCCTGATGCGCTCCTCATTACATCCCGTTGCAGAAGAGATAGACGCTGCTGACGGCGCATATGCAGACGACGACGAAGACGAAAGGAAATACCTTGCAGCCCTTCTGAGGCCTGGATTTCCTTCAGTTTGCTGACGGCATCCCCCAATTTTCGACCTGAAGGCAGGCGACCACGTCCCAGCAACCATACAGCACGCAGCAACTTGACCAGCCGAGCACCTCTGGATCCATGCCAGGCATCCAGAAGTTCACGCAAATCGGCAGATTCCTGCCCAAGACCTTCCAGACGGCGACCATGTATCAGAGCAGAGTTACGATAGCTCTCCGCGAGGTTTTCAGCCTGAAGCAACCGCTTCTTCAACAAGTGCAGTTCTGCTTCGCGGTCCGCTTCCAAGTCTATCATCCTGCAAAAACATCCAGAAAAGAGGATATTCCATGCACTCATGTATCTGACAAGGAGAGCTGCCTGAAACCAGTCTCTTCAAACAAAAAAGGCCGGGCATTTCTGCCCGGCCTTCAAGTATCTTCAAACCAGATTTCAGAGGAAATCAGAGGTTTTCAGCTGATCAACACCAACGAATGTGATCTGGCTGTTATCGGAAAGCGTAATGGTTGTGTTGACCACGCCATTAACAGTTTCCTGCTGCTGCGTGGACAGCGCATTGGTAACGGCGTCATCGCCATAGTTCGCCAGCCAGACTTTATTACCGTCAGCGGCATTGAAATCTGTGATGGTGTAAGATGCACCTGCCCGACCATTCAGGAAGTCGAACATGTTCGAATCCCCTGAACCACCGGTCATTGTTGAATCACCAACACCAGCAACCAGTGTATCCGATGCAGAGCCACCGATCAGAACCTGCGTTCCAGTGTAACCGTGATCATTACCCCAAGCGATGACGCCATATGCGGAGCCTGAAGCGTTCAGTGTCTCGTTGCCTTCGTTTGCGACAAAGATGTTGCCACTGTTCGAAAACTCAGACGATGAAGAAGCCGAAGCATTCAGAATGACGTTAAGGTTGCTGCTGCCGAAAATTGACGAAGCAGAAGCCGTAATGGTTGTCTCACCCGATCCGTTCAGGAATGACAGAGCGCCATCGACACTGATGTTGGAGGTTTCTGTGTGGATCGCAATCAGGCTGGTCGTCGCAGAAATGGTGTCATAAGCACCACCCGATACGGTCGAATAAGCTCCGAGAGATATCGTGTTGTAATAGGAAGCATCAGCAACGAACTGATCAGAGCCGCTGAGGCTGACATAGGAAGAACCACCACTCAGGAAGACATTCTGGCGGTCTGCAGAACCTGTGATGCTGTCCTGACCCTGTGAGAAAACCCGGTTATAGCCATGGTCGAGGATAATCGAGTTCTCGCCCGCACCAGCATAAATCGTGTTTACACCAGCACCTGCATTGATGGTGTCATTACCAGCGCCAGTCCAGATTTCCCAGCTTCCAGCTGAAGAAACTGTGTCACCATTGAAAAGATTGTCACCTGAAGCGGAAACAAAAAGGCCACCAGCTGTTCCTGCATCAAGAACCGTATTACCGGTCGTTCCACCGGTAACAGTTACACTAGATGCAGTAACTCCAGTAACATCAATCGTGAAGTTACCAGACGACACAGATGCGGCGGAACCGGAAGGCTCTCCAAAGGAGATATTGCTGACATTCCCTGAAAACGCGTAGCTTCCACCGGCGGTCAGAACACCATATCCGGGCGCACCGGAAAAATCGGTGGTGCCGGATGAGGAAATGGTCCGAACATCCATATCGTCAAAGTTTTTGACAATTTCGTTGTTCACTCTGGAAATGAGGCTTCCCAGAACTCCGGTCGCAGCACCGTCAACGGTAACGTTAACGGTTTGCCCTTCTGCTCCACCCTGTATCGTAACTACAGCCATGAGACTATCTCCAAGCCATCACGCCCACACAAATCAGGACGGCGGGCAAATCTGAAACTGAAATTTCTATTCCTTCGATATAGGTAGCCGAACTGAGATCATACACGCAACCATTTTTCATCCCACACGGCCAAATACTTCATAAAGTGCTGATTTGACACACTTCCATATCGAACGAGACAAGAATCCGGACAACACTCGCAAAGTATTCGTCTTTTTTTATACAGATTACGAATCTACAGAATAACGATCTCCGCATAGGTCGGAGAATGATCCCGCGTTTATTGGGAATCCACATCATTACCCACTGCATGATGCAGAAATATCCTCACTTATTTACCGATTCCTCATTCCAATAAAATATACTCTTCACGCGTGCCCAAAAAGCCTCCGGGATATAAAATACTCTATATAACCACGTGACCCACTATTGTTTCGACAAAGACTGCAGGCGAACCCCGTGCAACAAAATGCTCCTGTTTCCAACGACTTCCAAAGCAAAACCGATGCAACTACGATAAGCATTCCCGACGCACATATCCTGTTCGGCGCGTCCTCTCCACAAACCGCCGATACCGGAGATTATGCTCACCTGCCGCTCCTGATCTGGCTTCTGACCATAATCTCACCTCGGGTCTCCATCTTCATCAACACACACCCGGGAGTCATCAACGAAGCGCAAAGAGCGCTCGACGGAATCGGTCCCGGCCACAGGCTGCTGGAAAGCATATCCATCCCCACCATTCCTGCGGAACTCATCCATCTGGATCTTGCCCTGCCTGGCGGTCGTCGACTCGAAAACTGCCTAAACGTCTTGAACAGCGGAAGCGTTCTAGCGCTTCACGGCACAGCAACTCCAACAGGGCAGACCTTTCTTCGCAACCTGCTCTCCGATCCGAATCTGCCGGTCAGGGATTATATCCAACTGGATCACGGCCTTGGATTCAGCATTGTTTCCGGCACTCCACTGCCTGCACCACTAAAACTGCTTACGGATAACAGTCCCATCGGACGGTTAACTGCGTCTTCTCTGGCTCTTGCCGGCTTTTACCAGAATGCAGGAAGCAAGATTCGCCATCTGACCTTAAGACAACAGACTGACCGACTGGAGTTACTGGAAACGCGCCGCCTGACTGCGGAAAGCATCAACCATTTTAATGAAGAACGTGCGCAGTTCAAAAAACAGACTGAAATCAACGATGCCTGCCAACAGGCTTTACTTGAAAATTACCAGAGTCTCTACAGATGGGCAGAAGCCGCACTGAGAAACAGCACTGGCCGCAATGCCTCTCTGGAAGATTTCTTTTCCGAACTTGCGCATGAGCAGCGAGGCATCGTCTCTCGCCGTGCACTGATCGGCAATCTCCGCCTGATACTCCGCAACACACTCCGCCGCTTTCTCAGACGACCCGGACCAGCCAGTCTCATCCAACTACCAGATCAACCGCGCCTGCTCTCCACGACAGAAATCATATCAGGCAGTATTCCCCGACCACCAGAGCCGACACCCCAAGCTGTTCTACCCGATGCACCTCGAAAGAAGCATATTCTCTTCGTTTCAGGCGAACCGGGAACACCCGGCACCATCTATCGTTGCGACCGTAATGCTGAGGCCTGTCGTCGGGCCGGACATGTCGTCAGTCAGAAAAATTGTGCTGATGTCGTTCCTGACGACCTGATTCAAGCTGATATCGTCATTCTCTGGCGCGTCGAATACAGCCAGCATGTGCATACATTGGTTGAGGTCGCCCGCGACCATGGAGCGCGGATTGTCTTTGACACGGATGATCTCGTTTTCCTGCCGGTTCTGGCCAGTGTCGCCATTATTGATGGAATCCGCACGATCGGCACCACCGAAGCCAGTGTCCATCGCACGTTCTCCAACATGCGCCAGACCATGAACCGCGCCGATGCCTGCATTGCCACAACAGAAACGCTGGCAACACATATGCGGCGTCTTCGCCCCCTGACATGGGTTCTTCCCAACAGTTTCGACGATGCAACACTGCGACTGAGCCGCCTCTCCCTGCGGCGTCGAGTCTTTACCGGCGAGGACGGGCTTCTCAGAATCGGTTACACATCAGGAACACGTACACACCAGCGAGATTTCGGAATGGTCGTGGATGTGCTTGCCCGCATCATGACCCAACGTTCGGAAGTCCGTCTTGTCCTGTTTCGGGAGGCTGGCAATCAGCGTCCCGTGCTATTGATGGATGAATTTCCACAGCTTACGCCTCTCGCGGAACAGATCGAATGGCGTGACATGGTCCCGCTGGAACGGCTGCCCGAAGAATTTGCACGTTTCGATATTTCCATCGCCCCCCTCGAAACCGGCAACGTCTTTTGCGAAGCAAAAAGTGAAATCAAGTTTCTGGAAGCTGCTCTTGCCGGGGTTCCTTCCATTGTCTCCCCCACCGAGCCATTCAGAAAAGCTATCGAAAATGGCATAACCGGTTTCCTGGCTTCGACAGCCGATGAATGGGAATCTGCACTGACACAGCTTCTGGATAATCCGGAGCTGCGCCAAAGCGTGGCCATGAATGCCTATCACAATGTGCTCTGGAAATTCGGACCACAACGACAGACGCGACAGGCCGAAACCATCATCGCAGGGCTGGGATTCGGCGCCGAAGCAACACGCGCTTCCGAACTCCAGCTTCTACGGAACGGTGATAATGGACGGGGATTACCGGTCATTCCAGCAGCCAGAACGCTGTTCCAGCGGGACATGCTGGACGAAGCGGCAGTCACTGTCATCATAACCTGCTACAATTATGCGCATTATATTATTGATGCCCTGGAAAGCGTTCACCGCCAGACAGTGAAGGTAATTGACCTCATCGTCGTGGATGACGGGTCCTCAGATGGATCTGTGACCCTGATCCACAACTGGGCCGATACACACGCCTCGCGCTTCAACCGCATCCAGATTCTGCAATCGGTTCAGAATGAGGGACTCGGCGGCGCCCGCAATATCGGCATTTCCGCCAGTGAAACACCGTGGTTTCTGGTGCTGGATGCCGATAATCGCCTCCAGCCCGATGCCTGCGAAGCCCTTCTTGCCGCCTCCGGGGAAATGACTGCCTATGTCTGGCCCCTGATCCAGCAATTTGGAGATGAAGGACACAAGGAGATCATGGGCGACATGCCGGAGCAGCCCCTGCAATTGCAGAATGGCAACTACATAGATGCAATGGCTCTGGTTGCACGCTGGGCCTGGGCGGCGGCTGGCGGCTATTATGTCGCGCGTGATGCCATGGGCTGGGAAGACTATGATCTGTGGGCCACATTGACTGAAATGGGGCTGCGCGGCGTGCATCTTCCGCGCCCTGTCGCGGAGTATCGGGTGCACAATACGTCCATGACGAACAGCGTTACCGAAAAAACGCTTCATAAACAGCGCGTGATCGCGCATATGATGCATCGTCATCCGTGGCTGGACACACACCATGAAGCTGCGGCAAGGACTTGACGCCAGCGTTGCCTCAAAGCTGCACCGCCGGAAGAAAACACCCTGGAACCCCGCGTCATTGCGGGTTTCTTTTCATTATTCTATCTCCTGACTGGTATTTCAGGAGCGGAGGCTCTATGCCCTCCCCTCTCTGACAGGCCGTTAGCCGGACAATTTCTCGTATGCCTTTTCCCGATACTTATCCTGCTCTTTCCTCTGCCCTTGCCGCAAAGGGGTACGAAGAGCCCACCCCGGTGCAGGACGCCGTCCTGCAACCGGAGACGCGCGGCCGTGACCTGCTGGTTTCCGCCCGCACCGGATCTGGGAAAACCGTCGCATTCGGTCTGGCCATGGCCCCTGAACTGCTGGGGGAAGACGGCAAGCTACCATTGGCCTCAACGCCTCTGGCACTCGTCATCGCACCAACCCGCGAACTGGCCCTTCAGGTCAAAAGCGAGCTGTCATGGCTCTATGCTGGCACAGGCGCGAAGATCGTCTCCTGCGTTGGTGGTATGGAACCGCGCCGTGAAGCCCGCGCACTCGAAATGGGTTGCCATATCGTTGTCGGGACACCCGGTCGTCTTTGCGACCATCTCTCACGCAAGACCCTGAAACTGTCAGATCTGAAAGTCGCCGTACTCGACGAAGCTGACGAAATGCTGGATCTCGGGTTCCGGGAGGAACTTGAAACACTCCTCGACGCAACTCCCGAGACCCGCCGCAGCTTCCTGTTCTCCGCAACAATCGCACGCGAAATTGCACGTCTTGCAAAGCGCTACCAGAAAGATGCGCTGCGGATCGACACAGCGGGCGACAATGCCCCGCATGCCGATATCGAATATCGCGGTATCGTTGCGGACCAGAGTGACACGATCGGCGCCGTTATCAACACGCTCCGCCTGATCGAAAGCCAGAGCGCGATTGTCTTCTGTCATACCCGCGAGGCCGTAAGACAGTTGCAGAGCGCACTGATGAATCACGGTTTCTCGTCCGTCGCCATTTCCGGCGATCTGGGGCAGAACGAACGCTCCCGCGCCATTGAAAGCCTGCGCAGTGGTCAGGCCCGCGTCTGCGTTGCCACCGATGTTGCCGCACGTGGCATCGATATCCCGGCACTCGGCCTGGTGATCCACGCTAGCCTGCCGGGCAACCCTGCCACACTTCTGCATCGCTCCGGTCGTACCGGACGTGCCGGACGCAAGGGTGTCTGCGTCATTCTGACCACACCATCCCGCAGACGGCAGGCCGTGCGTCTTATCGAAGCTGCTGGCGTCACCGCAGAATGGTCGTCCGCACCGACTCCGGAAGCCATTCGCGTTGCCGATATCGAGCGCCTTATGGCCGATCCGGTTCTGGAAACACCCGTCTCCGGTGACCGCACTGCAATTGTTGAGCGCCTTCTGGGTGCACATAGTGCAGAACAAGTTGCTGCGGCCCTGATCGGATTGTGGGAAAACCGTCTTCCGGAACCCGTCCGCGTCCGCGCCATTGCACCGGGAGCCGTTCGCGAACGCTCTCCCCGTGAACGTGACCGCGAACGCGAACCACGCCGTCCGCGTGAAGAGGATGATCACGGCCCACGTCAGCCACGTACGGCTGGTGCATGGTTCCGTCTTTCGGTCGGACGCAACGACAAAGCCGATCCGAAATGGCTATTGCCTCTGCTGTGCCGTGTTGGTGGTGTCACGAAGAAAGATATCGGTTCCATCCGTATCGCGCCAACGCACACAATGGTCGAAATTTCGGCCGACAAGGCAGCCAGCTTCGAATCCTGCGCTTCTGCCACAGACGCGGATGAAGTCCGCATCGAACGCGCTGAAGGTCCGGGCTCTGCCGAAGCCCACTCCCCCCGTGGCCGTTCACCGGGAACCGGTCGCCGCCGTGAAATGCGTGGAGGCCCTCCTGCACGCAAGGGTGGTTCTTCCCGCAGACGTCAGGACTGATCTACTAACAGGAAAGAGGCATGTTCCATCTGGAGCATGCCTCTATTCCTTTCCCGATGACATCTCGACGCATTCACTGTCACCGCTTACGATAAACTCATGAGCGACCTTGTTTCTGCGTCCGCAACCGATCACTTCCCTGCTCCACGCGTCAGACGGCTTTCCGATCAGACCATCAACAGAATCGCTGCTGGCGAAGTCATTGAACGCCCTGCCGCGGCCCTGAAGGAACTGGTCGAAAACGCGATCGACGCCCGACCGTCACGCATTTCAGTCAGCATTGAAAGCGGCGGAATCGAACGGATCACTGTCACTGACGATGGTTCGGGAATGACGGAAGAAGAACTCTCCCTCGCCATTCAGCGCCATTGCACGTCCAAGCTGGACGATGAAAATCTGGTAAGGATCGCAACACTCGGTTTTCGTGGCGAAGCGCTTCCTTCCATTGGGGCCGCAGCACGTCTGTCCATAACATCGCGCACACCTACATCTGATACGGCATGGCGCATCAAGGTCGAAGGTGGTGCCGTTTCTCCAGCCGAACCTGCGGCTGGTTCCCCTGGCACAAGCATCGTCGTGGAAGACATGTTCTTTGCCACACCAGCCCGACGAAAATTCCTGAAAAGCCCGCGTGTCGAAAGCCGACATGCAGAAGCTGTGGTCAGACGCCTTGCTTTCGGAGCTCCTGATATCGCTTTCAGGTTCACTGTCGATGGCCGTACAATCTTCGATCTGCCAGCTCAGGATCTGCTGACACGCGCAACATCCCTGCTCGATGCCGGGGAAGCGGATGGCTTCCTCCCAGTTGATGGAAAACGTGGGGATATCACACTCAGCGGTTATGTTTGCGGTCCCGCCGTGCATCGTCCAACAGCCAGTGGACAATATATGCTGGTCAATGGCCGCCCTGTCAGCGATCCGCTGCTCAGAACCGCCATCCGGGTCGCTTTCCGTCGACTGATTGAACCGGGAAGACACCCTGTTCTGGTGCTCTCCCTTAATCTTCCCTGGGATCAGGTCGATGTGAACGTCCACCCGGCCAAAACCGAACTACGCTTTGCGGATGAAGCCGCCATTCGTTCTCTGGTCATTGGCAGTCTGAATCGTGCTCTTGGCATCGATGGTGGTCATGGAGGCATTCAGGCCAAACTCTCTTCCCCATCTCAAGCTGCGCGCATCTGGTATCCACCAGAAAAACGCCAGAACGAACAGTTCAGTAGTTCCGCCATCCCCCTCACATCACAAGCGACGTCCCCTCTCGTCTCCGGTTTCTCGGAAATCGGACGGTCGCCCCTGACAACACAACCGGGCGCACGTGTCATTGCTCAGGAAAATCCGGCATTCGAAAGCGCAATTCCGGAGTCAGTTGCCGAACAGCATTATCCCCTCGGGGCAGCCATCGCCCAGATATTCAATACCTATATTCTCTCGGTCACCGATGATGACGGTCTGATCCTGACCGATCAGCACGCCGCCCATGAACGCCTGACTCATGAAGCTCTACGTCGTCAGTATCTTGAGGGAGCCATCAGCGCACAACGCCTGCTTGTGCCGGATGTTATCGATCTGCCGCGAGGTCGCTCTGAACTTCTTCTGGCGCATGCAGCAACGCTTGCTGCTGTTGGCATAGACATCGAAGCTTTCGGCCCCGGTGCAATCGTCGTCCGTTCCCTGCCCGCACTGCTGCGTTCCAGTGCGGCGACGGCACTCATTCAGGATCTGGCGGATGAACTGGAGGCCGATGAAACTGGCAGCCCGACGGAAACTGCGGCGATCGAATCACGTCTGGAAGCCGTCCTTGCCCGAATGGCGTGCCACGGGAGTATCCGGGCCGGACGCAAGATGACATCGGAAGAAATGAATGCCCTGCTGCGGCAGATGGAATCCACCCCGCATTCGGGAACCTGTTCCCATGGCAGACCGACATGGATCCGTCTGAGCCGGAAAGATCTGGAAAATATGTTCCGGCGTAGTTAACACCGGAAAGAAAGGGAACAGACCAGATAAAGGTTCCAGCCTGTTCCTGCCTGATTATTTCTTCGCTGCAACGCTATCGTTTGCGGGAGTAGCCGCACTGCTCAACACTGCCGTAATGGTGCTGCGAACCAGCTTCACACGGACATTCGATGCGATCTCAACCTCGATTTCGTCTGCTTCGTCCTGCGCTTTCGTGACAACACCGACAATACCGCCAGATGTGAGAACCCGGTCACCACGACGCAGGGTAGACAGGCTGCTTTTCAACTGACGCTGCTTCTTCTGCTGAGGAAGAATGAGCACGAAGTAGAAAACACCGAAAATCAGCAGATACGGCAAAAAAGCCAGAATACCACCACCAAAACCGCTACCACCGGCTGACTGGGCATGAGCCTGAGAAACGAGATCAAACATTGGAACTATCTTTCCGGGTCAAAATCAGAAAAAGGATGGGCGGACCATAAGTGCACTACGTCAAGCGTCAAGCCATCATTGCCATAATGCCCGGGCCTGACCCAAGGTAAAACTCTCTGAACCTGATTCTGCCGGTTCCTATCCCAAAGGAGAACTCTTTCGTGACCTCCGACATGCTGCCAGTTCTGGAACGTATCGCCGCAGCCCTTGAACGTCTTTCACCACCACCGCCTTCGGCCTCCGGCCTGCATGAAGCAGATGCATTCATATGGATGCCGGAGACAGGACATCTGAGCCCGATCCCGGAAGTCGCCGGCGTTGACGTCTCCCTGCTACGTGGTGTCGACAGCCAGAAAGATCTGCTGCTGGATAACACACGGCATTTCGCGCTTGGTTTGCCCGCCAATAATGCCATGCTGTGGGGGGCACGCGGCATGGGAAAATCTTCTCTGGTCAAGGCCTGCCATGCGCAGGTGAATCTGGTGGAAGGACAGAAACCGGCTCCCGGACAAGGCCGTGTCGCCCTGATTGAGCTGCGCCGCGAGGATCTGGAAAGCCTGCCTCACCTCCTGCAACTTCTGCGGGCTGCTTCCCGTCGCTTTATCATCTTCTGTGATGATCTGTCGTTCGAAAGCGAAGACAGGGACTATAAAGCCCTCAAATCCGTTCTGGATGGCGGTATCGCCGGACGACCTCATAATGTCCTGTTCTATGCGACATCCAATCGGCGCCATTTGATGCCACGCGATATGATTGAAAATGAGCGCGGGTCAGCCATTAATCCATCTGAGGCAACAGAAGAGAAAGTCTCGCTTTCCGACCGTTTTGGTCTGTGGCTTGGCTTCCACGCCTGCGCACAGGATGTCTATTTCGACATGGTCCGCGGATATGCCGCTGCACGCCAGCTTGATCTTCCGGACGAAGAGCTTTGTGCGCGTGCTGCCACATGGGCCATTGGGCGCGGCAGCCGTTCCGGCAGAGTTGCTTTTCAGTTTATCGAGGATCTGACAGCCTCGCTCAGTTAAAAAACGGTCAGGCAGGCCCTGCTCTCACGCAGATCAGGGCCGATACAGACATTATTCCGTATACGGAATTTTTTCTGACGCTGTCATATAGAGACCCGGCAGTCCCTCAATGCATTCCGAAATCGGAATAACGACAATACATTCAGTCGATATGAAACCCATGATTTTCACTCTCTGGAGAT
The DNA here is from genome assembly GCA_012517935.1 of Acetobacter sp. Taxonomy (GTDB): domain Bacteria; phylum Pseudomonadota; class Alphaproteobacteria; order Acetobacterales; family Acetobacteraceae; genus Acetobacter. The sequence continues at coordinate 17,729 of JAAYUA010000149.1, forward strand.
CAGATCTGCTCCATCCGTTTTTACCGGAGCAATAGTAAAAATCAGCGCGCATCCGCCTTTTCCATCGACATCACACCGAATCTGCAGAGCAAACGAGGCCAGTCCGCACATGGACAAAAAGCCACGAAGGCTTTACGCGCAATTGTGCAGATCATGACTTAACAGTTATCGCATCGTGTTCGATTATTGCGCCAGGCGCGATACTCGTGAAAGAAACGACCTGCCCGGATTTACAGGAGGGGCTGGTAATGATCTCTCACGGATCATGACGCTGCCAGTAAGGTTACACCGGGAGAGAAACAGGGCTCAGCAGTATGAACATTCATGAATATCAAGCAAAAGAGCTTCTCCGGGGCTATGGCATGCCCGTCCCGGCTGGCGCAGTGGCTCACTCTCCCGATGAAGCCCGCGAAATCGCAAAAAATCTGGGGGGCGATGTCGTCGTCGTCAAAGCCCAGATCCATGCTGGCGGCCGTGGTGCCGGACATTTCATAGGAGAACCGGCATGCGGTGGCGTACGCCTTGTCCGTTCTCCCGACGATGCACGCATTGCCGCCCATGAAATGCTGGGCCGCACTCTTGTCACAAAGCAGACAGGCCCGCAGGGGCGCGAAGTACAGAAACTCTATGTCGAAGCAGGCTGCGCCATCGACCGGGAGTTGTATTTCTCCATTCTGATCGACCGGGGACTGCGTCGTATCGTGATCGTCACGTCTCAGGCTGGCGGCATGAACATTGAAGATGTTGCTGCGGAAACGCCTGAACAGATTCATACAGCCTCCATTGATCCGACACTCGGTCTGGTCGATTACCAGTCGCGGGAACTCGCGACACAGCTTGGTCTGCATGGTCGCCAGATTGGAGAGTTCTCAAAGCTTGTTCGTGCGGCCTATACAGCCTTCACCGAGCTTGATGCTTCCCTGATTGAAATCAATCCTCTGGTCGTCACCAAAGATGGTGGTCTTCTGGCACTCGACGCCAAGATGAGCTTCGATGAAAGCGCCCTTTTCCGTCATCGTCAGCTTTCCGAGTTGCGTGATGAAAATGAGGAAGACCCGCGTGAGCGTGAAGCCTCTCGCTATGGCCTGTCCTATGTCGGCCTTGATGGCACCATCGGCTGCATGGTCAATGGCGCCGGGCTGGCCATGGCCACGATGGATATCATCAATACTGAAGGTGAATCTCCGGCAAACTTCCTCGATGTCGGTGGTGGTGCCTCACGGGAAAAAGTCACAGCGGCTTTCAATATCCTGCTCAGCGATCCCAAGGTTGAAGGCGTTCTGGTCAATATTTTCGGCGGTATCATGCGCTGTGATCTGATCGCTGAAGCTGTGATCTCGGCATGCCGCGATGTTGGTCTGAAAGTGCCGCTGGTTGTCCGTCTTGCCGGCACTCGCGTTGAAGAAGGCATGGCCCTGATCAACCAGTCTGGTCTTGATGCGATCGTCGCCACCGATCTTGGTGACGCAGCCTCCAAGATTGTTGCAGCCGTCCGCGCCCGGAGAGCTTCCTGATGTCCATTCTTGTCGATAGCAGCACCAAAGTCCTGATCCAGGGTTTCACGGGCTCACAGGGCACCTTCCACGCGGAACAAGCTCTGGCCTATGGCACAAGGGTTGTCGGCGGTGTGACACCGGGACGCGGCGGACAGACACATCTCGACCTGCCGGTCTATGACACGGTCAGTCAGGCCCGGAACATGACGGGAGCCGATGCGACCGCCATCTATGTGCCTCCCGCGGGTGCCGCAGATGCCATTCTTGAAGCAATTGCTGCTGAAATGCCGCTGATCGTCTGCATCACGGAAGGCATTCCGGTGCAGGACATGCTCCGCGTCCGTTCAGCACTCGAACGCTCCGACAGCATTCTTGTCGGCCCGAACTGCCCCGGCGTCATCACACCAGATGCCTGCAAGATCGGGATCATGCCCGGCCCGATCCATCGTCGTGGTTCGGTCGGAATCGTATCCCGTTCCGGCACCCTGACTTATGAAGCCGTCGCCCAGACCACAGCCATTGGCATGGGACAGAGCACCAGCGTCGGCATCGGTGGCGATCCGATCAACGGGCTTGGTTTCATCGACGTGCTTGAAATGTTTCTGGCGGATCCCGAAACCGAATCCATCATCATGATCGGAGAAATCGGCGGTCCTGCAGAAATCGATGCCGCGCGTTTTCTTCGCGACAGCCGGACAAGCAAGCCAGTCGTTGGCATGATTGCCGGAATGACTGCCCCACCCGGCCGACGCATGGGACATGCCGGCGCCGTCATTTCCGGCGGAGATGACACTGCAGCTGCCAAGATAGAGGCTCTCCGCGGAGCTGGTGTTCACATGGCACCAACACCCGCAACTTTGGGCACAACATTACAGGCAGCCTTGCGCGGCTGATCTCCCTCTGGACCCAGATTACGAAAAAAGCCGTGGCTCCATTTGGGGCCGCGGCTTTGTTTTATGATTATTGAAGAAGAAATACTGCCAGTCTCGCTGGCTTGCTGTTTCAAAAACAGACAGCCATCAAGACATAAGAGGTTTTTCTTTCAGAGTTTGATCTCGGTTCCAAGAACATCCAGAAACTGACGAATCCAGGCTGGATGCGCGGGCCATGCCGGGGCGGTGACAAATATTCCATCC
>JAAYUA010000150.1 GCA_012517935.1 Acetobacter sp.
CGGCCATGCGGTCTGGATCCATGGCTATGATGCGGACTGGCTGTATCTGAACACATGGGGCGAACGGAAACGTATGTCCTGGAAGTTTTTCCTGCGCCACTGTGACGAGATCTGGGCGCTGGTGTCCCGTCAGCACTGGACCGGCGTTTCCGGACTGTCACCAGAGGGCGAGGCGCTGGATCATCTGGTGAGCGAGATGCAGGCGAGCGTCCGGTGATGGATCCTGTCTCGATGCTGATTGGCTTTGGCGGCGGTGTTGGCGCCGTCATGGGGCTGACATGGCTGATCCTGCGGGCGCGGAAGAGGGATGATCCCTTTTCATGAAATTCATCCTGCTCTGCGCGCTTCTGGGTCTGACGGCATGTGTTTCCACGCCGGAGCAGGCCCGCCATATCCTGATGGGGCAGCCGCGTGCCGAGCTGCTGTCATGTCTTGGTGTGGCTGATCTGGATGAAGAGCAAGACGGTCAGGAGATTCTTGTCTGGAAGCAGGTAGTCAAAGGGCCTTCGATCACGATCCCGACGCTGCTTTCGTCACCGCTTTCTGTTTCAATGCAGGGGGAGTGCAGGGCGATTGCGACGGTGAGGGACGGGGTGGTGACGCGGATTGTCTATGCGGGGCCTGCCAGAGGGCTATCAGGTCCGAATGCGGATTGCGCGCCGATTGTCAGGGGGTGTGTGGGGAGGTGAGCAAATTCAGATATCGACGCGGCTGATGTTTTGGGAGTGGTTCGCCTGATTCTCAGCGCGCGGAACAACAAGAGGAAGAATTGCAAATATGAATAGAGCATAAAAAAGGGCCCCGAAGGACCCTTTTCTGCTGAGAGTCAGTCTGACTGACATCTCACCCAAAGGCGTATTATGCCGCCTCAGGCTCTTTGAGATCAACAGCGTGAACTTTTCCGTTCCGCCCGTTCTCTTTTGTGAAGCTGATCTTCCGGCCTTCTACCATATCATGCAGCCCGGACTGTTCTACTGCACTTATGTGCAGGAAGACATCAGGTGAGCCGTCATCTGAAGCGATGAAGCCGTAACCCTTGTTTGCGTTGAACCACTTGATGGTACCTGTCGTCATGGCAGGTCTCCTAAAAATCTGCAGCCACGCGCAAAGGGGGCGCGTAGTCGTAATCCTGATAGGCCCACAGTATTGGGGGCACATTTATCTGTCAGGGATGGCTGCCTTTAATAGGTTATAGAGAATTGGTGTCTATGGCAAATAAAATCGGGGGAGAAAACGGTGTTGGCATGGCCAGCGTCATGGGGATCGCTTGGGAGATCGTCAGGTTGAGGGCGGGTTTCGCCCTCTTTGCGGAAAGCCCATTTTTACACGACCATATATATACTTGTAACCGAATATTATATTAAGAAAATATATGAAAACAATCAAAACTTTATTTTAAAAGCGTCCATTGTTATATCTAACAACCCTAGAATTGCTCCCCATTCCAGACACTTAAAACCGAGCTTCCTGTACCAGTTTCTAAAAGTGTTTATCGCTTTTTTATCATCAGATTCGTTATGAGAATGTATGAGTTCTTGAACGTTAGCTTGTAGATCGTACCATGAAAACATTTCTTTTTCAAAAGAATGATAAGCTGCGGATACCAGGAAAAATAGAGAAAATATAAACAAAAATTGTGTTTTTCCACTAATGAGAAATATACACAACCACACAACGGCGGTGTAAGCCCCTGGGATTGCAATCTGAAGAAGAATTCTTTTCCAAAGTTTTGTAGGTTTTCCATCTGTTAGATTTAGTACATGCCTAACCAGCGCTTCATCGCTATGGTTGCTTTCGAAATAAAGAAATCCAGCTCCATATAATGCCAATACAAATGATAAACTCACAAGAAATAGATGTATCTTAGTATTGTTGCCACCGACTCCATAATTGAGAAGAACAATGGGAGCAAACAAAAAAAGAACAAACGTTATAAATATCTTAAGCCATCCTTTTTCATTATTTTTTATGTTATCTTTGTATTCTTTGAGTCTATCTTCTAAGCAAATATATTTATTTGTAGGTAATTGATATTCGTTGGATTTTGTTGTGAGTGCGCATAATAAAAACCAAATAAATATCAGAATATTTTTCATAAAACGCTCCTGAAAATAGCGGATATCACTAAAAACAATATCAGAATAATTTCTTTCTGGCACAATTCTGCGAACGCTGTGAAGGCAGAAAAATAAATCCGACCTTCCGCTTAGTCCCCATTGCTACCTGTCGTCTTCAAGAATTAAGAAGACAGGCGCCAGTCGCCTCATGTCGGACATTTGGCTCGGAAATCTGCCTTCTAACAGCCGCAACCATCAGCCATCTGTCGATCGGGTCAAGTCCTCCCAATCCGCAATTTCCCTTTCCAAGCGAGATATCCGTTCACGAACCAGCCGCAGAGCGTCGCTGCCCAAAAGGAGTTGCGGTGGAGGCGAGTCTGACGCAACAAGCTGAAGCACCGCAGCGGCGAGTTTCGCCGGATCGCCCAATTGTTTGCCGTTCTTCTCGTGTCGAGCAGCCCGGATCGGATCGAACAGAGTATCGTAGTCTGTAATTGAGCGTTCAGTCCTGACCATCGAACGCCCGGCCCAGTCTGTTCGGAATGATCCAGGGCATAGCGCTGTGACATGAACTCCAAAGGGCGCCATTTCTGCGCGCATGACTTCCGAAATGCCCTGCAAAGCGAATTTACCGCCACAGTAATACGCGATACCCGGCATGGTGATCAGACCACCCATTGATGTCACATTCACGATAAACCCACTGCGCCGTTCGCGAAAACGTGGCAGGAAGGCTTTGGCAATCGCAACAGCTCCGAAGACATTGACGTCGAATTGGCGGTGCATTTCCTCAAGGGGTGATTCCTCCAGCACGCCCTCATGTCCATAACCGGCATTGTTGATAAGCACATCGACCGGACCGTGGTTTTGTTCAGCCTGTGCGACGATGGCGGGAATATGGTCGAAGTCAGTGACGTCACACAGGACCGCCCGAACATTCGGCAGTCGCTCCAGTAAGGATGCTCTTGAGGTTTGCGACCTGACCGTACCAATCACTCGATGACCGGCCTCAAGGGCGGCCTGGGCAATGGCCAACCCAAATCCCGAGTTGGCACCCGTGATAAAGAAGGTTTTCTGTGGCATGACTTTGCTCGACTGGATTTCGTTCATGCCTTGACCAATAATAGCGCATTGCCGTGCTCTCTACTGCGATTTCTCTAATATCCTTGCCCGATCCTATGAATTATCAATCAGATACCTCTTCGCTCCTCGCACTGGCTGCGGAACTCGCACCGCGATCTGGCTATAACGCCACGTCTCTGCCGAGTGTCCGTATCCTGCGTTCCGAAACCATTCTTGAAGATGTGCCGGTTCTTTATCGCCCTGGCGCAGTTTTCGTACTGCAGGGGTTCAAGCAGGGTTTTCTCAATGGCGAGATCTACCGATATGATGCCGAGCATTATCTTGCTGTTTCAGTCCCTGTGCCTTTCCGGATGGCTTCGCAGGCTAGCTCCGTCCAGCCTCTGCTCGCCATTTACTTCGATTTTGACCTGCATCTTGCTGCTGAAATAGCGACGGCACTGAAGGGACAAGTCGGTCACGACGAAAGAATACGGGCGCGAAGTTTGATTTCAAGTCGAATGGCACCCGCCATGATGGATGTACTCCAACGCATGCTTCATGCTCTCCATCACCCACAGGAACTCGCTATTCTCGGTCCGGGACTATTGCGTGAATTGCATTATCGCATCTTAGTAGGGCCTCAGGGCGGATCGCTGATGGCAGCGTTGCGTCGTAATGATACGACAGACAGGATCGTGCAGAGCTTGGAGCTGATCCGCGAACGCTATAAAGAAGGGCTATCGGTTCCGGAACTCGCTGTAACAGCCGGCATGAGCATTCCGTCATATCACGTCGGCTTTAAGCGCCTCACCGGGAACACCCCGATTCAATATCTCAAGGCGCTGCGGCTGCACGAAGCCCGGCTGATGATCGCACGACGTCAGGGAACACTGGCTGTTATTGCCGCCGAAGTTGGCTATGCCAGTCCTGCCCAGTTCAGTCGGGATTTCAAGCGCCATTTTCATCGCACTCCAACAGGGGAGGCTCAATGGATGCGCGAACATCTGGGAGAGACAACACAGGCTTGACGCGCAAACCTCGCGCCCGACAATAGCTGATTGCTTAGTAGACAGGCGGCAGTCGCCTCATGTCGGACATTTGGGATCTGCGTCCTCTGTCAGTATAGCAGACATTTTAAGTCGAAGCCTGCAACCTTCGAAACTAACGGCTATGTCGTTTTTACGAAATTCAACTAAGGAGGAACTCACATGCCCCTGATTTACATCAATGCCCCTGTCGGTACTTTTGAGCCGGCGAAGCGCGATGAGCTAGCTGACACGCTCACCACGATCGCGCTCGATGCCGAGAGTTTGCCAAACAAACCCTTCGTGCGCAGCACCACCTGGATTTACTTTCGCGATTATGACGACGGAACCGTCTATCATGGTGGCAAGCCAGGCGGTCGCAAGGTCATCAGCATTGAGGTCAACGCTTTTCAGGGCGGCCTCGACGCAATGGCCAAGAAAAAGCTGATCTCTGGTTTCACAGGCGCGATCGCGAAGACACTTGGCCTAAAGCAAGCAGATCTGGTTCCGGTCTACATTGTCCTGCGTGATGTTCCGACCATTGATTGGGGCGTATTCGGCGAGACAATCACGTTGGACGATCTTCGCAATCCGGCAGCTGATGCCGCTCCAATATGAAATGATGATGCGACGCCCTTGGGTGAGCGGCGCAGCAGGAGAACACGCTTATGATGCACGGCGCAAAGACTGACGGTGGTTTGTAACACGTTACGGCAGGTGTCCGACCGTCTTTCTCAGCCATCTGCCTCGCAATAACCGCCATGTTCGAACTGTAGTGCTGAGCATCATCCGGTAGGGTGCAACCATTCGCCCGCGGCGTCGGAGACTACCCCTGCCACCCAGTCAATGAAGGCCCGCACCTGAGGCGCGAGATGCTGCCGGTTGGGGTACATGATCGACAGCGGCCAGCGGATCGCCTTCATATCGGGTACCACCTCGACGAGCGCGCCGGACACGAGATGTTCGGCCACGACGAGGCCAGGCACCTGTATAAGGCCAAGGCCATTCAGGGCACATGCCACGAACGCGTCAGTATCGTTAATCATAATGCCGCTGCGCAAAGCGAACTGAGGAAGACCGGTGTCGCCTGGTAGGGCCCACGCCATGGGACGATGCCCGCGGCCAGAAAAATAATTGACGGCCTGATGGCCCCGCAGGTCCTCGACTGTCTCGGGAGTTCCGTTGGCGGAGAGGTAACCAGGCGAACCGCAGACCACCATCGTGATTGATGCGATTTTGCGCGCAATCATGCTGGTCGGCGCCAACTCGCCAATGCGCAGCACGCAGTCGACCCCATCAGCGATCAGATCGACTGGCTGGTCGCTGACGCCGAGGATGATGTCCACTTCGGGATAGAGCTGCTTGAACTCCGGAATGCGATTGATGATCAGCGGACGGGATAAGGCTACAGGGATGTCGACCCGCAGGCGCCCGCGCGGCGTAAAGCTGCTTCCGCCGAACAGGTGCTTTGTGTCCGATATCTCCGTCAGCAACCGCGTGGCGCGGTCATAAAAACGTTCACCCTCAGTCGTCAGACTGGAGCGTCGCGTCGTTCGATGGAGCAGACGCGCACCAACTTCGTTCTCAAGCGCGTTGACGGCGTTGGTGACACCGGGGCGCGCCATGCGCAGCGCTTCGGCGGCGCGTGAGAAGCTGCCATTGTCGACCACCGCCACAAAGACGCGCAGCTGTTGAATGAAATCCATAAATCGAATGTTATCATATCTGATAATAATCAAGTTATAAAAATCGCACTTCTGTCCAACAATCGACCAGCTTATCTCATGACCACCGAGGGGCGATGTGCCCCACAGAAGGAGAGCACCCTTGGTCGCGATTGCAGAGAAGATGGCGGAAACACCCCTTGTCGCGCCGAATGGTTTCCGTGGCTTCGATCGTACGTTCCAGACGGGCAGAATGACGTTTGGTTTCATCGCACCGCTGGAGAGCTACCCGGATGGTCCCGCGCCTTCGATGCGAGACCATCTCGCAATGGCACGCAAAGCGGACGACGCTGGCTTCACGGCTATCTGGCTTCGCGACGTTCCGTTCTACGACCCAACGTTCGGCGATCTGGGCCAGGTCTTCGATCCTATCGCCTATGCGGGATTTCTGGCGGCGGCGACGAGCCGGATTGCGATTGGCACGGCCGGAATCGTTCTGCCGCTACGCGATCCACTTGCAATCGCCAAGCAGGCGACCACACTAGACCATCTGACGAACAACCGCTTCATCCTCGGGCTGTCGAGCGGCGACCGGCCGGTGGAGTATCCCGCGTTCGGCATCGACTTCGAAGGGTGTGCGGAGAGGTTCCGCGATGCCCATGCGCTCATCCGCGCAGTGACGGAGCAGGACTTCCCGCGGCATCAGAGCAGCCATTTTGGCATTCTGGATGGAAGCCTCGACATGCTGCCCAAGCCTGTTCGTGACCGCCTGCCAATCATCGCTGTCGGACGTGCCGGACAGAGTGTGGAATGGCTGGCCGAGAACATGGATGGCTGGATCTGGCACCAGAGCGATTTCAATCGGCTTGGCGACGTCGTCGACCGCTGGAAGGCAGCGATCCCGGAAGGAGCGTTCAAACCCTATGGTTACGGCACCTTCTTCGACCTCGACCGCGACCCAGACGCGCCGCTGCGTGCGGTCCGTGGTCTCTCCATTGGTCGCAAGGCGCTGATTGAACTTTGGAAGCGCCAGCGCGATCTGGGCGTCAACCACGTCGCCCTCAACCTCAAGATGGCCCGCCGACCCGCTATCGAGATGCTCGACGAGCTCGGCGAGCACGTCCTTCCACTCTTCAACGCAGATTGAATCAAGAAAGGAAAATCCGATGACCCGTGTTGTCCGCTTCTATGAGTACGGCGCCGCAGACGTGCTGCGCATCGAGAATATTGAGATTCCGGCGCCTGCCGCCGATGAGGTTCAGATCTCGGTCAAGGCGATCGGCCTGAACCGCGCCGAGGTGATGTTCCGCAACGGTGCTTATCTGCAGAAAGCCAACTTCCCGTCGCAGCTGGGCTATGAGGCAGCCGGCACCGTCACGACCGTGGGCGGCGATGTGACGGGCTTTAGCAAAGGTGACGCGGTCAGCGTCATCCCGACGCTCGATATGTCGCGCTGGCCGACTTATGGTGAACTGATCAACATCCCGGTGCGCTACGTCGTCAAAAATCCGAAGCATCTTTCTTTCGTGAAGGCGGCCGCCGCGTGGATGATGTATGTGACTGCTTGGGGTGCATTGATTGACCAGGCGAAGCTGACGGCCGATGATTTCGTCATCGTGTCGGCCGCGTCGAGCAGCGTTGGCATCGCATCCTTTCAGATCGCACGCACCGTTGGCGCGACTGTCATTGCGACTACCCGCACCAGCGCCAAGGCACAGGCCCTGCTCGATGCCGGCGCGCATCATGTGATTGCAACCGAAGAAGAGGATCTGGCCTCACGCGTCAACGAGATCACTGGCGGCAAGGGCGCACGCGTCGTGTTCGATCCGATCGGCGGTCCGGCCATCGCCCAGTTCGCCGAGGTCATGTCCGTAGGTGGCATTTTGCTCGAATATGGTGCGCTCAGTCCAGACGCTGGTGTGTTCCCGCAGTTCGCGGTGCTCGGCAAGAGTCTAACCCTTAAGGGCTATCTCTACACCGAGGTCGTCAGCAATGACGCTGCGCTGAACCGGGCGAAGGCGTTCATCGTCGACGGCCTGGAGAGTGGCAAGCTCGACCCGCTGGTATCGCGCACCTTCCCGTTCGACCAGATCCAGGACGCGACCCGCTTCCTCGAATCCAATGAGCAGGTCGGCAAGGTCGTCGTCACGCTCTGATCTTCCCCAGGGATGCAGCTGTGCTGCATCCCCACTCCAAATCTTCAGAACGAGAATGAATGATATGGACCTGGAACTTCGGGGAAAGACGGCCCTCGTCACCGGCGCCAGCCAAGGCCTCGGCCGCGCGATCGCAGTAACTCTGGCAGCGGAAGGCGTGACCGTCTTCGCCACCGCCCGCGACGTAGCGCTGCTTGAAAGCCTTAAGAGCAAGGTCGTGGCCGCCGGCGACACCGCACCGATCCTGCTCGCGCAGGACTTCATGGCCGTAGACGGCCCACAGAGGATCGCCGATGCGGCGCTCGCCGCGCTCGGTCACGTCGACATCCTGATCAATAACGCTGGCGGTAGCCGCCCGATGGAGATCGATGCTCCAGAAGAGCAGTGGGTCGAAGGCATGACACTCAACTTCGACCGTCACCGCCAGCTCACTCAGGCGCTGCTCCCGAACTTCCTCGAGCGGAAGTCGGGCGCGATCGTCAGTGTGTCGGGCAATCTGGAACCCGAGGTCGTCAATGCCGCAATGGTCGCCAAGGCCGGCCTCGTTGTCTGGTCGAAGGGCCTGTCTGAACAGATCGGAAAGCACGGCATCACCGTGAACTGCGTCCAACCTGGGTTGATCGATACCGCTCAGATCCGCCGTCTCTATCCCGGTGACAAGCGCCGTACGTTCGCACAACGGGAGATCGCACTGCGCGATTTTGGCGAGCCGCAGGACGTCGCCAACATGGTCGCGTTCCTGGCTTCGTCGCGTGCCCATTACATCACCGGTGCCGTCATTCCCGTTGATGGCGGCATGCGCCGCTACTCGTTCTAACCATCTCTCCCAGTTCGCAATCTTCCGGTACCCGGATCAGGGCCATTTTGAAAGATGTATTCTTATGACACGCGCTATTCGTTTCCACGAGGTTGGTGGCCCAGAAGTTCTCAGGATCGATGAGGTTCCTACACCAGAACCGAAGGCTGGCGAGGTCCGCATCCGGGTCCGCGCTCTTGGGCTCAACCGCGCAGACAGCATGTATCGCACTGGACGGTATGTGATCGAACCGAAGTTTCCTGCAACCTTCGGCTACGAAGCCGCCGGCACGATTGATGCTGTGGGACCAGGGGTCGAGGGCTTCGCTGCTGGCGACCGGGTCGCCGTCATCCCCGCTTTCATGTTTGACGAATATGCAATGTTCGCGGATCAAGCGATCGCTCCAGCCCGCGCAGTCGTGAAGCTACCCGATGGCGTGAGCTGGGAGAATGCGGCAACGACCTGGATGCCCTTCACGACAGCCTGGGGCGCGTTGATCGACATCGCAAACCTCGGGGCGGGTGACTTCGTCGTGCTGGGAGCTGCTTCAAGCAGCGTCGGCCTTGCCGCGATGCAGATTGCCAAGCATGTCGGCGCCACCCCCATCGCGATCACCCGCAAGGGTGGGAAAATCGATGAATTGAGAGGAGCCGGTTTTGTGCATGTATTGCAGACTGGCGAGGATGACATTGAGCGTGAGATCCTCCGGCTTACCGATGGTCAGGGTGCACGCGTGGTGTTCGACCCGGTGACCGGTCCGGGCTTAGAGAGCATCATCAAGGCCACTTGCAAGGACGCAATCGTTTTCATCTATGGCGCGCTCAGCCATGAAGCGACACCGATCCCCGTCATGCATGTCCTCGGCAAGCACACGACGATCAGGGGATACGAATTCATCGAAGTCACTGGCGACGACGCCAAGCTGGAGCGTGCCAAGGCCTTCATCAACGAAGGCTTGAGTGCCGGACATTTCCAGGCTCAGGTCGCCCGCACCTTCGCCTTCGAGGAAGTCGTAGAAGCCTATCGCTACCTCGAGTCAAACAGCCAGTTCGGTAAGATCGTACTCACGCTGGATTGAAGTATCTCAGTGAAATCGAACCCCTGCACTGGCATGGCGATATAAGGCGCATGCGCCAATACTCGTTCCAGGCTTTACAATTTTGGCCAGTAAACTATCGCTTGCGATGTGAGCGGTAGTTTACCGTAGGCTTCATGAAGGCCCAAACTGGCCGAAAGCAGTCGCACTGCTGATCCGGGGATGAAAGTGTCGGGCAATCACAGGCAACGCCTACTATATCGCACGATGACATACGATTATCGGCAGATCAGGTGGAATTGGAACAGTTACTCTGAATCAACCGGCTTCCACTTAATTTCTTTATGAGTGAATGGTGACCTTCAGAGCGTTTTATGGATCATTAGAACGACCAGAATAGGTGAAGGTATTCGCGAGAGTCATCCATTTGAATGGCCGGTTTTACCGATCGCCCCTCACTAAGCCGACATTCCGCTTTCCCCCCATCTCAGCCTGTCTGCTTTGAATAGGCAGACGATCAGTATCTATCGCCTCTACTTCATGAGAAGCGATAGACTTTCTTCTACAAAGATAGCGCCGCGGGTAGAGCTCGAAACCTGTTTTTTTGCGGCTGGTGCCGTTTGGGTAAGATCTGTTTCCCCGTCAAAAAAAGTTAGACAATCGCGGCAAAAACCTCGCAGAAAATCCTGTGGATAACTTAACGGTTAGACATCGCAGCACATTGATAAATAACGATGCTACTCCTCCTTTCAGGTCCGCCAGAATCCCAGAAAACAGCCATTTCTCTCGATTCGAGAGTGTTAAACTTTGAAGGTTCTCGGCGTGTCGTCAGTTAAGCAGTATGCTTCTCTGAAACGAACTGAATGGCTGCGCGGAATGTTGATCCGAGCTTGTCGTTGTGGGTTGCTCTGGGTCTGAACTGTTTGAATTTATTGAAGATACCGCTCGACAAGGTTTCATTTCCTGCAAAGGAAAAAGTGGTGTCTTCTGTTGCGTCTTGGTGGAATGATCGAGGCGATCTCACGCTCTGTCGATCAGGAAGGCGTCCGGGTCTATGTTTTCCAGCATCGGTTCCGTCTGATGGATATCGGCATTCTGTCCCGGCGTGATGTCGATCTCCGCCGGATTGCGAAGGGTATCACAAATGGCATGGGTTTTTGTGATCAAATCCGTTCCGGGATGACTGGATGACCTGATCGTCGCGTAAATCGTAGCGTCGCATCTGCCTTCCTCCCGTAAAAGAGGAAAACAGTCACCTCAGGATGCTAGAAAGTACAACTCTCAGGGATTAGCTGACGACACACTGTGCCGTCAGGTAGAGTTAAGTCGGATCCGGTTACATACCCTGATCTCTGTGAGAACCTGTTCGGCAATCAAGACCATCGGGGCTGCTCTCGCTTCCCGCCCATATCTTCTTATATCCTTTGAGACTTTTCTGCCCAACGGGGTAAGGTGCCAGACGGGAACACTCCTGAAAGGACTGGCATGTCAGACGATCGTTTTCACACTTA
>JAAYUA010000021.1 GCA_012517935.1 Acetobacter sp.
CATAGGTGGTTCAGCATTTTCCGCCAGCAACTGCGCCAAAATCGCCTGCGCCTGATCCCGGCGGCCTTCCGCACGCAGGACCTCTTCCCTCGCGGTAACAAGCGTTGCTTCGCCTGTCTGACGCGCTTCCCGCGCGGCCTGCTGTCGTTTTTCGGCTTCCAGCAACGCCGCCATCGCATCATCTGTCAGCTTTTCCGCAGCCGTCAGCGCGTTAGAACCCGCTTCTCTCTGCGCACGCACGGCGACAGGAATGGCAGACAATTTTGAATGTTCTTCTTCCGCAACAGCCAAACGGGCAATGGCTCCAGACAGCTCCTCTTCAGCAGACTGTTGGCGAATCTTCCACTCCGCCTGCCCCGTTTTCTGCGCAAGTAGCTTCTGCTTCAGTCCCTCTTCCCCGGCGGTAAGCCCTGCACGCTGTTCTCTCAACGCTTCCGCGCGGGCCAGCATCTGCTCCATCTCCGCACGTAAGCGGATGATGTGATTCATCTCTTCATCCGGCCCGGCACAGGCAGAAACGCCGGCCTCCGCCTTTTCAACTTCCAGCCATGCTGCTGCGACCTCTTTTTCAACCGCCTCTCGCCGGGTCGCCAAGATGGCAAGACGTGTATTCAGCCCTGCAATGCGTGTCTGCATTTCATTGCAAGCAGTTGTCGCCGCTTCCAGTGCCGGCACCAGACGCGCAACCTCGGCCCGTGCGGCCTCTGCCTGTTTGCCAGCCCGGCCAGCCTCGATTTCCGCATCCGCATTTTTCTGACGGATGGCCTCAGGACGATCCGCAGCGCTGACAGCCTCCTGAGCCATTTTCCAGGCTTCTTCCGCACCGGAAAGGTCTGATGTCAAACGCTCCAGATGTGGACGCAAGCCAGCCAGACGTCCCTCTGCCGCTTCGTGCCGGCTACTGGCAGCCTGCGCCTCATTGCGAGCTTTCTCGAAAATCTGCGCAGCCCTTGATCGTCTTTCTCTCGCTTCACTGAATATGACGGCAGCTTCGTCATCGATCACACGCGCTTTGCCTGCCTGCTCACCCAGAACAGCAGCCTCCGGCATTTCACGCAAAATGCGTTCTGCATCCGTATGCGCCTGCGTCGCAACAACCAGAGCCTGCCTTGCTCTCTCATATTGAGGGCGCAGCGCTTCCAGACGGGCAAGCGTGGCTGCATAAAGCCCTGATATTTCAGCCTCTTCTGCTCTTGCCCGTGTCAGAGCCGTCTCAATTTCCGCTCTGGCACGAACGGCAACCGTAACAGCTTCCTTCGCCTGCGCCGCAGCGCTGCGAAGGTTCAGCAAATCAGCTTCTGCCTTCTCAAGAAGGCTCCGAAGATCCTGCAATTCTGTTTCAGCAAGCTTCAACGCACGTTGCTGCGCCAGACGCACAGCCATGGCGTCCGGCTGTCCAGGGCGGACGCTGTAACCATCCCAACGCCACAAACCACCATCACGTGAAACAAGGCACTGGCCCGGCTTCAACAGCTTCTGGAGTTTTTCGCCATCTCCATCAATCAATCCGACCGCGGAAAGGGCGGCAGCCAGACTTTCCGGATGTCCGATCAGAGATGCCAGTGACACCACTCCCGGCGGCAGCGATGGCACTGCCACATTTACCTGCCTCCAGAGACGGGGGGACTGGGAAAACAGATCAACAGCTTCCTCTGCTGCAGCAAGCCCTTCCCCCAGCGCCACTGCCAAAGGAAGCTCCAGTCCTTCCGGGATGCTCAAGGCATCGCTGACAGGAGGTGCCTTCTGTCCCTCGGAAACACCGACCGCCTGCGCCAATCCTTCAATTCTGGCGGTCAGCCGTGCAATGTCCGCAGCCTGACGGTCTCGCTCCTGCAACCCATACTGTTCAGCTTCACTTGCTGCTGCAGCAGCCTGCGTGACCTCATCCTGTGTTTTTCCAGCCTCTTCCAGCCGTTGTTCCAGATCCTTTCGAACGGAACGAATCCTTGTCAGATCCTCTTCCGGGACTGCATTTTTTTCAGCCTCCGACAGGTCTGTGCCCAGTTTTCTCTCTGTTTCAGCCGCATGCGACAATGCTTCTTTGGCCGCTTTCTGCGCCGAAATACGTGCTGTCCGGAGGCTGTTTTCCTCCTGTAACTGCCCCCGCAACTCCATCAACACCGCCGCCGAAGCTATTTTTGCCTCTTCCGCAGCAGCGACAGCTGCGACAGCCGCCTCATGTTCCTTTTCAGCAGCAAGACGGGTGACCTCAAGAGATTGCAGCTCATTTTCCGCAATCAGTCCCTGCTCAGCCTGCCGACAATGCTGTTCCGTGGTCGCATGGTCACGACGAAGCATTTCCAGCCGCTTCCTTGCCGTTTCCTCGGCATCCTGCAATTCACGCCAGCGGCGGGAAACCGTTTCTGCCTCATTCGACGCAACAGAAAGTGCAAGCCGCGCTTCTGAATGAAGCTGCGCTGTCGCTTCAACCTGTTCGCGGGCCATCGCCAGATCGGCTGTCAACTGCCGAACATGTGCTTCGATATCTGCAATCGTTTCCACAGCAGGCAGATCGTTTTTTAAGCTGGCAATCTCGTTTTCGATTTCAGCGAACGTCGAAGACAGACGCTTATGCGCGACGAAGGCAGCTTCACGCACGGCTTCCGCCTGACTGACCGCCAGACGAGCAGCACTCACCGCTTCGTTGCGGCGCTCCAGTTCCGTATTGACGGTTTTCAATGCCGCTGACAGTTCCTCCAGCGCCAGAGTCGCATCCGCCAGACGTTGCGGCAGAGAAGCCAGCTCTTCCGTGGCCGCTCCCTGCTCTTCTTCCAGTCGCGTCAAAGCAGCGCGCGCATCATGAACACGCGCCGAAGCGGATTCATGATCGTTGCGACTTTGCTCCAGACGAAGTTCCGCTGCCTGAAGGGCCGCAGACGCCCTTTCCTCTTCCCGCACCATGTTTTCCGACATGATCCGATGACGTTCCAAAGCCGTACGCGCCTCGTCAGCTGCGGCTCTCAGTTCCGGCAAAACCTTCGCTGCCTCGTAATCCGCCAGAACCGCGCCTTCGGTCCTCTCCTCCGCCGCGACCATGTCCCTGCGCGCAGCCGCCGCAGCATCTATGGTTTGCTGGACCGCAAGGCGTGCCCGTGCATGAAGCAGGGCCAGCAGGGCATTTTCCGAATCACGCAAAGATGTCGAAAGTTCACGATAGCGGGCGGCATGCCCGGACTGCTCGGTCAAACCTTCAAGACGTTCTTCCAGTTGCCCGCACAAATCCGACGCCCGGGAAAGATTGCCTTCCGTCGCCCTCAGACGAATTTCCGCTTCATGACGACGCGCATGGAGACCCGTAATTCCGGCGGCTTCTTCAAGAATAACGCGTCGTTCTTCAGGCCTTGCACCGACCAGCGCGGCAACTTTGCCCTGACTGACCATCGCGGAAGACCGCGCTCCGGATGCAAGATCGGCAAAAAGCGTCTGAACATCCCGACCGCGCACGGCACGGCCGTTAATTCGATAGTCACTCCCTGCCCCGCGTTCTGCGCTGCGGCTGATCTGGAGTTCATCCTGTTCAGCAAAAGCACCGGGCCCAAGTCCCTGTGCGCTCTGGAGAGTGATGGTGACTTCCGCAGTGGATCGCGCCGCACGACTGGTCGTGCCTGCAAAAATCAGGTCGTCGAGTTCTCCGCCACGCAGTGAACGCGCGGAAACCTCTCCCATTGCCCAACGCAAAGCCTCGACAACATTCGATTTGCCGCATCCGTTCGGTCCGACAATGCCCGTCAGGCCAGGAAGGATGTCTATGCCAATCGGGTCGGCAAAGCTCTTGAAACCCGCGATCCGCAGGTGAGAAAAACAAGCACTCATGCTGCGGACATTTACCGGAAACGAAGAAAAATCAAATCAGGATCAACGCAAAAGCAGCGATCATCCCCCTGCTTCGACAACTTTTTTCTCAAAAGCCTCAAAGGTCAGTTCGCCATTGCGATAAATGGTGTCGTTGAAGCGGAAGGTTGGTGTGCTGTCGATCTTGTAAGCCGTTTCCGCACGCTCCTGCTCGGCCAGAATGGCATCACGCAGGGCTGTATCGTTCACAACCCGATCGAACTGATCCGCAGACATACCAGCCAGAGCCGCCATCTGCCGCAACAGATCTTCCGGGTTGCCATTCTGCCCGAATGCCCACCGATCCTGCGTTGACAGCAAGGACATGACAAACGGCTCATAACGATCAACGGGAAGACCCCGCGCGATCTGCGCAGCCATCAAAGCCACACGATCAAGTGGGAAGTCACAGAAAACATAACGGATACGACCAGTATCGATCAGTTTTTCTTTAATTTCAGGAAAAACCGTCGTCGCAAAACGTGCACAATGCGTGCATGTCAGGGAATACCACTCCTCCACTACAACCTTTGCAGTGGACTTTCCCAAAGTGCGCGGCGCCATCATGGCATCCAGAGTATCAGCCGCACGCGAGAGCCGCGGCAGAACGCTCAGAGTGACCGCCTGAAGGCCGGCAGCAAGCACAAGGCGACGTTTCGGTGATATCAAGACAGAACTCCGCTTATTCCGGACAACAAAGAGAATATGTCTTGACCCCCCGGGGGCAGCAACGTCAAGCCCTGGAGACTGAGTGCTCTCTGTCTCCGGCCCAAAGAGGCTGGACAGTCGGAAAACTCACTCGCTGCGGTCAAAAAACTTTCATGACCACGTAGTATTTGCTCCCTATTTCCCCTTCCCCTGATAAGGGTTAGCCTGACTGCCTGTCATATCTGGTGCACAAGCCCGGGACCTGCCAGAAATTTACGGCATAAAGACAGGAGCGCCATGGGCAGGCGCTGGAATGGAGATAAACGGAATGACGCTGCGTAACATGCTGACAGCCACTTTTCTGGCTGCGACACTCGGCTTGGGAGCCGCTTCACATGCTGACGCTCAGGCGGCTCTCTATCGTGGAGCACGCAACAATGCGGTCATCCTTGCGGCTGCTATCGGGGACAAGGATCGCCCGGCATCCGATCGGGAGCAGGATATCTATAGAAAGCCTGCCGATCTTCTGGCATTTGCTGGCGTCTCACGCGGCATGAAAGTTGCCGACATGATGCCCGGCCATGGTTACTTCCTGCGCATGTTCAGCAATATCGTGGGGAAAAATGGTCACGTATGGGCCGTCATTCCCAAATCTGTTCTGGCAACATATCCAAAAGCCGCGGAAGGTGCCCAAAGCGTCGCCGCCGATCCGGCTTTCAGCAATGTCTCTGTCAGCATCACTTCGCTGGACAAACTGGATATCCCGGCTCGGCTTGACCTGATCTGGACCTCCCAGAACTATCATGATGTCTATAACGGCTCAGGCGCCGATGCAGCCCTGAAAATGGACAAGGCGGCTTTCGCAGCGCTTCGCAAGGGCGGTATCTTCATTGTTACCGACCATGTCGCCGCCCCGGGCGGAACCAACGATGCATCGCTGCACCGCATTGACCCCTCCATTGTCAGACAACAGGCGGAAGCAGCAGGCTTCGTCTTTGAAAGCAGCAGCAATATCCTCACCAATCCTGATGATTCTCACGACAAGCCCGTGTTCGATCCCTCAATCCGCAAGCACACAGACCAGTTCATTTTTAAATTCCGCAAGCCTGCCTGATACTTTTCTCGCCACTTTCCGGAGTTAGCATATGAAACGCCTGTCCTCTTTTCTGGCCACAAGTTCTCTTCTTCTCATGGCCGCCTGCAATGATGGAACATCACCCAAACACGAGGTGGAGCAAAAGCCCGGAACGCTTGTTTCCAGCAGCCCTCTCCCCGTCGAAAACCGTATGCCCGGTGCCGGGCAGTCACTGGAAATCACCTATCTGGGCACCAATGGCATCACCGGCTCCGGTCTGACCCCCGTCACCGGACAGGTCATCTATCCCGCCTCCCCCGCACCCACCGGAGGATGGCCCATCGTCGCATGGGCACATGGAACGGTTGGCATCGCCAAATCCTGCGCGCCTTCACTGAATCGGCCGTCCGAGAGAAACACGATCTATCTCTCTGAATGGCTGAAGCGGGGATTCGCTATTGTCGCGACAGATTATCAGGGACTGGGCAGCGATGGCCCACATCCCTATCTGAACACCCGTACCGAAGCATGGAATGTGCTGGACAGCGTCAAGGCCGCTCTTTCCGGTCTGCCTGATCTGAGCAACAACATCATGATTGTCGGTCAATCGCAGGGTGCCGGAGCCGCTTTCGCCGCAGCAGCATGGGCTCCGGAATATGCTCCCAGCCTGAAAATTCATGGAACGGTGGCAACAGGCATCCCCTACATGACCCCGAAGGTCATCCAGCAGATCCTGAGTAACCCGCCGAAGAGCTCTTCGGATGGGCATCCCGATCCGGTCGTTGCTTACGCATTGCTGATCGCGGCTTCAGAAGCCAGCATTAACCCTGATTTCAAGCCGGAAACAGCTTTCCAGCCAAAAGCCATGAAAGCGTTTCAGGCTGCATCAAAGGTCTGCCTGCCTGAACTGCTGAACATCATCCAAGCAGACGGCCTGACACGCAGCAACAGCTTCGAACCCGGCCTGGCCCGCGCCCTCGCCCCCGCGATGCGGAACATGACCTATCCCACACTGAAACTCGATGCTCCGATTTTCATTGGAACAGGCACGGAAGACCATGACGTGTCCCCAATCGGGCAGCAGATGCTTGTTCATGATGCCTGTCAGGCCGGCAGCACCGTTCAGGCGCATCTCTATAAAGGCGAGGACCATTCAGGAACCGTTCTGGCTTCAATGAAAGATTCAGAAGCTTTCACAAAAGATGTCATGAGTGGCAAGCCAATCATTTCCAATTGCTCACCTGTCGCAAAATAGACTGATTTATCGGCACAGTTGATCACTGTGCCGATAATATTTTACGTCATATCCGATCCACGTTCGTAAACACACTCTCCCGCAACCCAGGTTGCGCGCACACACCGTTCATCCCCGAGAGTCATCAATACGAACAACATATCCTCGACACTCTGACACCGCTCCATACGCCACTGAAGAAATTCGCCTTCACCAGCGTCAAGGATACAGAGATCGGCCTCCATCCCCGCAGTGACACTCCCGATACGGTCTTCAAGCGCCAACGCTTCTGCTCCACCACGGGTCGCGAGCCAAAGTGCCTGCACCGGATGCAGGGGCTTGTGATTCATCTGAGATATTTTGTAGGCCTCTCCCATCGTCTTCAATAAAGACAAGGATGTGCCCGCACCGATATCCGTGCCCAGACCGACATGAACAGGCCGCCTTGGATCTTTCGCATCTGCCAGCCTGAAGGCTCCACTTCCCAGAAACAGGTTGGACGTCGGACAATGCGCGAATGCTGCCCCGCTCGCATGGCAACGACAAAGATCAGGTTCATCAACATGGATTGCATGGCCGAACACGGAGCGACGCCGCACAAGTCCCGCACGATCATAAACATCAAGATAAGAACGACTGGCCGGGAATAATTGCTGAACGGCTCTCACCTCCTCCCGATTTTCTGCCAGATGCGTCTGCATAAACACATTCGGAGCGATATCCAGAAGATCCCCGGCTGCCTCAAGCTGCTCCGGAGTGCTGGTAATCGCAAAACGGGGCGTAACGGCATAAGACTGTCGACCTTTCCCATGCCAACGCCGGATCAGCTCAGCAGACTGATCATATCCCGTCCTGACTGTGTCGCGTAAATTCTCGGGAGCATTTCGATCCATAAGAACCTTGCCCGCAATCATGCGGGTATTGAGACGCATGGACTCCGCAAAAAATGCATCAACGGACTGAGGATGAACCGTGCAATAAACAGCAGCTGTCGTTGTTCCGGCACGCAGCAATTCACGAAGGAAACGACGAGCGATGGAAGATGCCATTGCCTCATCTGCAAAAGAGGCTTCGACCGGGAACACATAACGCGTCAGCCATTCCAGCAACTGCTCACCATAGGATGCTATCACTGGAAGTTGCGGATAGTGAACGTGGGTATCTACAAATCCCGACGAAATCAGCGCATTCTCATAATGAATGATGTCAGCATTTTCTGGCAGATATTGTGATCGTTCACTCCAGGCGCCAACCTGAACAATCTTACCTTCATGGACAAGAAGAAAACCGTCCTCCTCCACCTTCAGGCATGCAGAAGGAGGAAGTTCAAACGGGTTCCCACAGAATGTTACAATCCGACCACGTAATACTTTCTGGACAAATGACATTGCCACGGACAATCCTGTTCTTGGAGCGACAAAACCATCCGTAGCACAAGGCAGCATTGTCTACTGCCCTGAAACACCTTTGCTCATAAGAAGATCATACGATCTCTTTTCAAACGGTAACATCCAACTGCTTAGAGTCATCTGCCTTCGCAGTTTTTTCACCGGATGTCGTCTGGGATACGATATTGCCGGATGAATCGGTGACCGTCACCGTAATAGAGCCGTCTGCATTCGTCGTTGTCGTCGTTGTATCTGAAGATGTTTCAGAACTGCTGTTGCTCGAAGACGAAGATGCTGTTGTGCTATCTCCGCCTTGAAACAGACTGCTGACAGAACTTCCAGTCAGTGATGAGATATCGGAAGACATATATTTCTCCTGCTTGGCTTTATGACCAATGGAGATTTTGATGCCTGAATTATTAATATATCTTTATATATTCATGTAACGAATTTTATTAAAGTGATTCATATTCCTTAATGATTAGTAAATAAAAAAATCAACATTTCGCATCCATGAATGGAAAAATATTTTCTCTGTAATTTAACTGGATAATATTTATCATTATTCATCACAGGAATGTTGATATTTATATAAAGAAAAATACTTACAAAACACTCCGCCCAATCAAGAAATTGAGCAATCTAAACATGCCAACATTCAAAATTGGAGATCCCACAACGAACATCCGGGATGAAATACTTCTATAGAGTGAGGCCTAAAACGGCATGATTTTATGGCTGAACAGAAAGCAATTTCGTAACACCTTTTACGAAGCGCAAGCCGCAGACAGGAATTAATGCCTGCTGTCGACAGACCCGCAATCAGACCAGAAAAATCAGTCCGCAAGTCTTCATCTAACGTGCAACACGGAGCCACATAACCAGAATCTGGCAAACCATTATTTATGAACGCATCGCTATAACACGCTCCATTTGTGGCTCCGTCAGGCAGATACTCAGCAGGATTTCTCTTACCTCAACTGTTTCCAAGGAATGAGCAGCAGGTATTGATCTGAGAAAAACGTGGCTCAGCCGTTCTTATCCGCGCTTTTTTTCTCAAGTCCTGGAACTTCAATGTCGATTTCCAACATGGAACAGCTTTCCTGCCGGTCCAGTTTAACCTGAACCTTGTCCTGATCCACAGAAATATGACGCCGGATAACTTCCATAATTTCCTTTTGTAACTGCACCAGAAGGTCCGACCCACCCTCCCCGCGATCGGCACGTTCATGAGCCAACAAAATCTGAAGCCTGTCGCGAGCAACAGGAGCAGAACCTTTACGACCGAAAAAGCTTGCAAGGAAACTCATGCGCCACTCCGCCCGAACAGCCAGCCGAAGAAACCTTTCTTCTCCGCCGGGATATTAAGGTCGACCTTTTCTCCTGACAGTCTGCGTGCGGCATCGGCATAGGCCTTCGCCGGAGCACTATCCGGAGACGCCAGCGTTACCGGCATGCCCAGATTGGAGGCACGCAGCACATCCTGACTTTCCGGGACAATCCCGATCAGTGGAATGGACAGAATATCAAGAACATCATCGACGTTCAGCATTTCGCTTCGCGCCGCACGCACCGGATCATAGCGCGTCAACAACAGATGCTTCTCGATTTTCTCGCCGTTTTTGGCTTTTTCCGTCGTGCTGTCCAGAAGCCCGATAATGCGATCACTATCACGGACAGAAGAAACTTCCGGATTGGTGACGATCACGGCATGATCGGCATGATACATTGCAAGCTGAGCACCACGCTCAATGCCGGCAGGACTGTCACAGATCACCCAGTCGAATTTCGACCGAAGTTCTTCCATGACCTGAGCCACACCTTCTGCCGTCAATGCGTCCTTGTCCCTCGTCTGGGATGCCGGCAGAAGTGACAGCGTATCGATCCGCTTATCCTTGATAAGCGCCTGCGCCAGTTTTGCATCTCCCTGAATGACATTCACAAGATCGAATACAACCCGGCGTTCGGCGCCCATCACCAGATCAAGGTTCCGCAGACCGACATCGAAATCGACGACAACAACATTTTTGCCCGTCTTTGCCAGAGCCGCACCCAGTGCCGCCGTGCTGGTGGTCTTGCCGACACCACCCTTACCTGACGTAACAACCAGAACTTTTGCCATAAACGCCGCCACTCCTCGATCTACAATTTAATACATACAGGAAGACTATTAATTCCACCTTCAGGAATGAACCTTGATCGAATTATATGGCTGTCCTGAGGCACATCCCACGATGGTCAGGAAATATCACATCGTCTCCACAGAAAACATCAGGACATCCCTTTCAAAGTAATTCTGCTGTCAATCAGTTGCGCCTGAGCAGGCACACCGGTCACATCAGCATCAATTTCATCCGCAATAGCATAATAGCCATCTATCGCCAGAAGTTCCGGCTGCATGAGACGCGCAAAAATTCTTGCGTCGGAACGACCGGCCATACCAGCGACTGCTCGTCCTTTCAGGGCTCCGTAAACGTGGATTGATCCCCCCGCACAAACTTCCGCACCCGAAGCAACAGAACCCAGAACGATCAGATCGCCATCAGCGTGGACGACAGACTGCCCCGACCGCAACCCTTCTTCAAGAATTCTGGTTCCCCGGGCTCCTGCCGGTTGAGGCACATCATCATCGGGAATTTCCAGATCAGCCGATGGTGAGCGCCCTCCACCGAAACCTGCCGGCCAGTCCCATCCTTCATATGCAGACCATGAAGGATCAGCCCCTTCGATCCCGATCACACGGATGCCACGCCCTTCAATATCCGCTTTAAAACTGCTCAGCCCTTCCGTATCCTGAGAGAGCTGTGACATATCCAGAATAATCGGACGTCCCGCAAAAAAACCAGCCGACCGGCCAATCTGCGCATCCAACGCCTGGAACCACAGATCCAGCGGCGCTTCCGGTGTCAGCACCAGAGCGAGGAAAGATCTGCCCCCCGCACGAATACGCGGCAAGGTAATAGCTTCAGAAACCATGGATACGCTCATGACCTGAAATGCCTGTCATTATATTCACCAACCTGTACTCAACATTATCAACTGTCTAATATTGCACATAACAAAATGGCCCTTCGACACTTCATCGCCCTGACTGCGTTGAAAGTTCCCAGACAACTCAACACCATGGTGTATATGGCCATCAAGCAACTTGAAACAGATTTCCGCTCACATCATGTTTTCAGATACTGGACGCAGGCATAAATGGTGCTAGATGTCTGTACTGTCATGCGCATCCTCTATCACCTCCCCCTTTCGCCCTTTTCCCGGAAAATTCGTCTCGTTCTGGAGGAAAAGCGTCTGTCTTTTGAACTCCGCACGGAACAGCCATGGGAGCAGAGACCGGAATTCCTCGATCTGAACCCTGCGGGAGAAGTGCCCGTTCTGGTTGAAGATAACGGCCTTGTCGTTCCTGATTCCGGCGTGATTTGCGAATATATTGAAGAAGCCTATCCGGATCAGACCCCTCTTCTGGGGCGCACATATGCCGAACGTGTCGAAGTGCGACGGCTGATCGCATGGTTTGATCAGAAATTCGCCCGTGACGTCACTCAGAAACTTCTGGGCGAAAAGATTTTCAAGCGGATTTCAGGGCTCGGTAATCCCGATGGCACAGCGCTACGTCAGGGATATGCCAACCTGCGCCCACATCTTGAATATATAGGACAGCTGGCCGAAGCCCGCTCATGGTTGGCTGGCTCTTCACTGTCTCTTGCCGATTTCGCTGCGGCGGCACATCTGTCCTCTCTGGATTACATTGGTGACATCGACTGGAGCCGCTCTCCGGCAGCACGCGACTGGTATGCACGGATCAAATCGCGTCCCTGCTTCCGAAAGATCCTGAACGATCGGGTTCCCGGCATCACCCCTCCGTCGCATTATGCAAATCTCGATTTCTGATCCAGCTGATGCATACTGAAAGTTGTGACGCGATCATCATCGGTGCCGGCGCTGCTGGTCTGATGACGGCCCTGACCGCAGGACAGAAAGGGGTTCGCGTTGCCGTTATTGACCATAACGAGCAACCTGGCCGGAAAATTCTTATTTCAGGCGGCGGCAGATGCAATTTCACTCACATGGATACGACCGCTGATCACTTTAAATCGGCAAATCCACGTTTTGCAAAATCTGCCCTCTCCCGCTATCGACCACAAGATTTTGTCGCGATGGTTAATCGACACAAAATCGCCTGGCACGAAAAAACACCCGGCCAGCTTTTCTGCTCCGGATCAGCCAACGAAATTCTGGGAATGCTTCTTGCTGAATGTGAAGCGGCTCATGTCGCTCTTCACACAGGAGAAACCATTACCGATGTCACCCACAATACTGGCTTCCGTGTAACCACAACGCGCCGGATATTCGAAGCCCCAAATCTGGTCATCGCAACAGGTGGACTTTCAATTCCCAAGATTGGTGCTTCAAGTTTTGCATTTGATCTCGCCAGATATTTCAACATCCCCGTGATCCCAACAGCGCCAGGTCTCGTGCCTTTGCGTTTTGATGGTGAGGATTACGAATGGATAAGAAGTCTGGCGGGAACATCTCTTGTGGTCGAAGCAAAAAGCGGCCGCAAATCTTTTACTGATTCCATGATTTTTACACATAGAGGCCTGTCCGGTCCTGCAATTCTTCAAATTTCTTCTTGGCTCTCCCCAGATGCACCCTTGCAACTGAATCTCCTGCCAAAATGCTCCGCATTTGACGCATTACGTGAAGCCAGAAAACAACGACCAAAAGCGGGTGGTGCAGCCATTCTCAACGGATTGCTTCCGGAAAGACTGGCCCGCACCCTTGCCCCAAGCCTTTTCGGGACGACTGAAGCTGCCAACTGGTCTGATCGTATCCTGCGCTCGGCGGATACAGCGCTTCATCAGATGCAGATTACACCGACAGATACTGAAGGATATATAAAAGCGGAAGTCACCACAGGAGGGATTGATACCAAAGCCCTTTCTTCTCGCTCAATGGAAGTCAACGCAATCCCGGGACTTCATATCGTTGGTGAAGCCGTGGATGTAACCGGATGGCTTGGGGGATTCAATTTTCAATGGGCTTGGGCCAGCGGTCATGCCGCAGGAACAGCTATCGCTGAAAAGAAATCCTGAAAACCCATTCTTTTCGTCATGTCACGACTGCGAACGCCTTCTGCTGCATTGCTTATCAATCCAGATCAAGCAATGCAGACGCCGAGTTTTCGATCCGCGTTAATGTCTGATGCAGATCATCCGCAGCGACAGGGCGGGCAAACAGATATCCCTGACAGGCTCCGCATCCAAGTTCCTGCAGAATACGCAACTGCTCGAGCGTTTCTACACCTTCAGCAATCGTTGACAGACCAATACTGTGTGCAAGAGCAATCAGCCCAGATGTAATTTTTCGATCACGATTGTCTCTGTCAATATTTGCAATAAAACTACGATCAATCTTGATATGCGTCAGAGGCAGTTCTCTCAGATGGCTAATGGCCGCATATCCTGTTCCAAAATCATCAAATGCGATTCCGAATCCATTCCGTGATAAATTGAAGATTTCTTTTTTCACGCGCTCTGAACGGGAACTTCCAAGGAAAATATTTTCCGTGATTTCAAGATGCACCCGATTTCTGGGAATATTTTCCTCAATAGCTAATCTGACAATATCTTCCGAAAGATCTCCGGAACCAAAATCCGAAATACTTAAATTAATCGCAACACTTCCCCGATATATTTTCTCTCTTTCCCACTTTCCCATGTCTTTAAGTGCTCTTTGACGGACGAATTGACCAATCGCCAAACCACTTCTGAAATCAGAAAAAATCTCAGAAAAACAGCCCGGCGTAATCAACCCCAGAACAGGATGCCGCCAGCGCAACAGCGCTTCGCAAATCAAGACCTTTCCGTCTTTCAGATTGATAATCGGCTGATAAAACAATTCGAACTCATCGCGATCAATTCCCAGACGAGCTTCACTGATCAGTTGCTGGTGCCGCCCGGCACGCTTATGCAAAGAAGGGGTAAATGCAACGATACGTTGTCCCACTTCATTTTTTGCTTGCAATAGCGCGATATCAACATCCTTGAGACAAGCGTGACTGGCAGATGTTGCGGGATCAACTATCGAATAACCAATGCTCGCGGAAACAGATACTTCCGTCACACCGGCCTGAACCGGCTCCTCTATCAAATCCAGCAATCTTTGAAAGCGATATAAAATTTCATCTTTCTTGTCGTAATCAAGGATCAGGGCGAATTCATCTCCCCCAAGGCGCGCCACCACTGAATCCGTTTC
>JAAYUA010000151.1 GCA_012517935.1 Acetobacter sp.
GAACACCTTCGGCAATTGTCCTGACGAAGACATCCAGATCAACAGCCGAATTTCCGTAATTCTCCGGCTTTGCCATCGGCGTATTGCCTGTCCATGCACCAGAAAACGCAGGGTGCCGTGCAATGTCCTGAGCAAAATCACGAAAGGCGCGTTCAATCGGCTTTGACTGACCGGAATATGGCGTGGTGAACCGGACATCCACGCCCATCTGAACCATGATGCCCTTCGGTTCATCCTCACGAATTTTGAAACGAAACCTGTTCTGGACACCACCTGTCAGCCATTTGCAGGCAAAATTTCGCCCGTTATCGAGGTAACACATCTTCGGGATGCCATATTTTCCGACCATATCTCCAAAAGCCAGACGGACGGCCTCGCTGTTTTCAGATTTGTCGATCCGCCATGACAGCATCATGCCGGAATACAGATCCTGAAACGCCACCATCACCGGACGCCCAATCGTTCCATCAGGCCACCGCACGAAGACATCCCAGCGATGACCATCCGCATTGACCGCTTCCAGCGCATGAAACACGGACCGATCACGGAACTGGGCCGGATAGACACGCTTCAGGGCAGCTTCACCTTCGCGGGCAAGGATCATTACTTCCAGGGGAAGTTTCTGCATATCTCTCTCCAGCGAGCGCGCTGATGGAATCTGACGGCTGTTTTCCTTCGCCCATCCGCTGACCCTGCGGTAACAGGCCAGAAATGTCGGCCGTTCAAGACGCAGGTAATCCGCCTTCAGCATTTCCCAGACATCCGGATCGCATCCATTGTCACGTGGACGACCGCAATAACGGGGAGCAAGCGCCGGCAACCAGTCGCAGCGATCCAGACGCTGGACATCACGATACCAATTGCGGATCGTCGTGACGCCGATGCCCGTTTCATTCGCGATCATCATGATCGCATGGGATTTACGTGCTCCGGCTGCGGTCAACTGCTCCACCGACTGAAGAACACTCAGAGCATGCCTTGCACGTTCCTTATGTTCCTCTGTCAGTGTCTCATAATGCTGCCAGAGATCCTGCCGCCGTGTTTCATCAGGTTTCACAGCTTCCGCAACAGGACGGGAAATGGAAGAAATCACCTGGACGCGTGCTGCCAGTGGCAGAACGATCGGGGAAAATTCAAATCCACCGCCGCGACCCGAACGCTTGCGCCATTTCTGCCCTTCATCTTCTTCACGAAGCCAGTTCTCGGAATTGCAGCGTGCAAGAAGGCCCTGCTTTGTCCCAGGAAGACCCGGAAGACGCAGGGACGCCATCTCTGACAGGGACAGCCAGGGGACCTGATCAGTGTGCTGCATGGCATGCCCCCTTCATCCGGGGGAGAGATGCGGTCTGGACACGTTGCCAGACTCGCATCACCCCATCCACCTTGTGGCTGCACAACCCAAACAAGGAGGAAACTGTGTCCGAAATTGACCAATTGAAAGCTGAGATCAAAGCCTTGGAAAAACGCGTAACGGACTTTTCAGTCAACGCTATACTTGGCCACATGATGTCTACGAGCCTCATCATGGAAATATCCCGTCTCGGCATTATTGGCGATGCCGACCTGAAAGAAATGATCGAAAAAACGAGAGCACGCGTCGTTGCCACTGCTGGCGGGCAAATCGACGAGAACGAGAGTGTGCGTCGCGCAACTCATTTTCTGGCTGAAATGGCTTCTGTCCTGTCAGGCCACTAACAGCGAGCATCGTTTCCCGATCCATAAACTCTTCTCTGGTACTTGCCTGACAGAGAAGAGTTGCTGAACGAATTACCATCAGAACCGTCCTCCCAACTGACGCCGCAAGCCATTTTCCTTGCGCGTCAGTTCCTTCTTCCGCTCACTGACAGCCGCCAGCTCAATCATTGGCAGGTAACGACGTTCAATCACGGACCAGCCATGTGGCTCGGCCAGAAATTCGAGAAGACGACGATCTCCTGTCGCAGACAGAAGCGCATCAAACCGCGTGACGCTGATCTGATGTCCCTCACGCTGTGCCGAGGCATAAGCATTCAGCATCGGCAGACTGACCGGACGCTCCAGAATGTCAGACATCCGCGCTGCAATTTCATCACGCGACCGGCCACATTCCTGAAGACTGATCGAAATCGCACGTGACAGACGACCAGAAATCGAATTCGAACGGATCAGACGCGGATCAAAAGCAATCACCGGCTCTGGAGCCCGCCAGTCCAGAAGGGACATCTGCCCCGGATCATTAACCCTGCGGCTCATGCCCCATACTCCGGATGCTCTGGATAAAGCGGCTCAAGGGATCGTGTTGCAGCTCGCCCTGCATCTGTCAGGACAAAATATGTCTCACCGTCATTCCATCCCCTGCCAGTATCTCGCATGAATCCTGCCTGCACGAGACTGCAAAGTGTCTTGTCATCCTTGGATGTATAAAATCTCCCGTTTTTCATTGTGTGCATCAGTGTTGATTTCTGTTCTTTATCCAGAGCAGAGGTAGACTCATCAACTACTGGCATCACAAAATCATCCTCAGGTGATCTGGTGACGCGGATACTGGCAAAGGTAATACTGTCACAATCTACATTAAGAAATTTTTGGTATCGTGCCTTCCCAGCTGTTGGGGCATAGATAATTTCTCCGCTGCCATAGCCTACGTCCATGATCTGCACTCGCCATGCTTTGCGAATTCGGCTCATCTCGCGCCTCCTGATCTCAGGTGCATATCCTTGCGAAGAATGGAAAGAACCTGACTCTCACTGGCATCTGTCGCGTAAAGAATGTCCAGGAACATCCCAAGAGAAGGCGCAGTATCTCCGCGTTCGATACCTGCCAGTGTGGAGGATGCACTGTTGATCTGTTTCGCCAGCTGCTGGCGTGTCAGTCCGATCCGATCCCGGCAGTTCCTCAACTCCTGTCCTATAAACTCACGCATTTCAGGCGAAAGATCAGGGACCCGTCGATGACCATGCTGCGCACCGTTGCTCATGCCGCCTGATCCTCTTCAAATCCGGGAAGTTGCGGAGCCATGAAGTCAATAATTTCACGGCGATGATAGTCGGAAGCCTTTTTCCAGCCGCTTTCAACGGCGATCACCGGCATTTGCGCTGAAGCATAGGCAACGATCTGTTCTCGCTCTTCCGGATCGCACTTCCGCCAGAAAGAAAGGAATTTTTCCATTTTTTCTGGCGCCGGAGGAGGCGGGTTTCCTTTGATCTGCCGGACAATATCGGAGACTTTCCGAACATCGGGCCATTGCAGGATGAAATCCGCAACGCGCATCTGCATATCCGACGCTTCACGCGCAAGCGCATCAAGCTGCGATCCGCTGTCTGCAATCCATGTTCCGGCAATTTTACTGCGGACAGCAGGAGAAATTCTGGTATAACGCGCAACCGCCATTTCGATTGATCGGCTGGATAATCCAAGTTTCTCGGCAGTCTCTTGGGTAAAGGATGGGATCAAACCGAAGAGCTTTTCGGTTTGATCCGACTTCCTGTCTCCGCCCTTTTTTGTTTCTGGATAAAGCCGCTCATAAACCTCCTTGCGTTTGGCAAGAAAGACCGCACGATCAAGCGGGCTCAGTTCACGTCGAACAAGATTTTCATCGATCTCAAGTAATTCTGCTTCATCATCATTCGCTTTTACTATGACGCACCAGGCATTTTCTTTCCCGGCGATCTTCAGTGCTTCCAGACGATGTCCGCCAGCAATCAGGCGATACCGTTTCCCGGTTTTCCGGACCTCAATCGGGGTCCGCTGCCCTTCTTCCATCATGCTCGCTGCAATCATCGCGGCATAATCGGAATCAATCGCCCGAAGACGTTCGCTCGCGTCAATTTCAACAAGAGGAATATACGCCTGATCCGGCAGGCTCGGTCGGGTATCCGCAGTCATTTCGCTGCTCCCTTAACCTCAGTGAACAGGCTGAGCATGTGCCCGGTTGCGAGATCAAAAAACCATCTCCGCAACAATGTCTGTCCGGGGCCAATATCCAGCGTGATGGAAAGCGAAGCACGCTTCCTGTCATCAGTTATGGCTAATTGCGTGGAACGCACGTTCATGCTGCTTCTCCTCCCATCGGAGTTATCTGCAGGCTGAGCACGCGCCCGGAATTCAGATCGAAAGTTCCAAAAACCAGCGGGCGTGTGACACGACCATCGGCCCATTCAACAAAAAAATCGGCGCGATGCGGTGCCTCATCGGCAAAGGCATCATTGTCTTTTACGTTCATGCTGCCACTCCGTTTTGACGGTGTGTCTGGAAATTTAGAACGGTAGGTGTTCTGTCAGCTCGAAACGAAACAGGACTGCCATCATCATGATATCGATCCGGCCAGAGCGCGGCGGCAGACTCGCCAGTCGCCTCAGCGATAATCTCCTGAAGGGGGACGGAATATCCCGCCACGCTGATCGCATTCGAGATCGCGGCTGCGCTGTATCCGTGCAGTTTTGCGAATGCGCGAAGCGTCCCGAAACGCTTCCGCAACTCCATCTTGATTCTTTCGGGATGCCACCCGCATGGCTTCCGTGCCATAATCATCTCCTTCGCCATGCCCGGTTGCCGCCGGGCTTTTTTCTAACCCCACCGCGCAACTAATTACGGGGAGCAGACACCGTGAGCATACGCCGAAATGAAGTTCGTGCAACACATAAATGTAGTTTGTCGGTTTCATCGATACACTTATGTGTTGATAACTCCGTTTATTTTATGAAATTCAACGGGTTAGCTACATTAAATGGCTGATGTTTTTGATTTTCCAGTTCGAGGCGGAAACTGGCAACCGGAACCAGCGGCGAATAGACTCAAACAGGCAGTCCAAAAAAGTGGCGGATACAACAAAATTGTGAAGCTCTCTGGCGTCTCACCTACTACTCTTAATAACTATCTTAACGGACGAGAGATGAAGCTCGGCACCGCGCAGCGCATTGCGAATGCCTGCGGGGTATCGTTGCAATGGCTCTTATTCGGGGTCGATAATCAGAATGCTATCCCGCTACCTGTTATTGATAATGATAATATTGTCCTGATTGATTTCTACGATGTAGCAGCATCTGCAGGCTTCGGAGCTGAAGCAGATGATATCCAGCGGCCCATAAAAGTAGGTATTTCTAAAGACTTTTTACAATCCGATCTAAATCTAAGCCCGTCATCGACAATCATAATCCAAGTCAGAGGTGACAGCATGGAACCCACTATGCGTGCCGGAGACAAGCTGATTGTAGACATAAGAAGGCCAGAGCTACTCGACGGCATCCATGTTCTGGTCGTCAACGGAGCCCTATTGGTCAAGCGCCTCGCAACCTCCAGCACTGGCATCCGCATCATCTCAGACAACGAGAGATATCCTTCAGAAGAAGCAGAAATAACCCGCTTCCGCTGGGGCCAACCAGACGGCGACGACGCGATAACAGTAATAGGTCGAGTGGCTTACAGACTACAGGCACTGTCATAAGGATATTTTGATGAGAACAAACATTATGAGTTCCGGAAAAAAACCTTCTGAACAAATATTGTCTGAAGGAGATATTTCTGTTGATAGAAATATCATTAAAATAGGATCAACAAGTTATTCCGTTTCTTCGGTTGGAAGCGTTTCACTTGTCAGCCAAGATAATAATCTTGGGTGTATTTTAATTGTTGCTGCTCTTATTATTTCAATAATTATTGGAACATATTCTGATCCTGTGACAGGTTTTGTATCCTTTTTCATTGCCGCAATAGTGCTTATTCTTCTCAATAAATCCCGTGTTTCCGCCAAAAATTACAGTGTTGTCGTGAAAAATTCGTCAGGTGACCAGCCTATCTTTACGACAAAGGATGAAGCGCAAGCTTTGCGCTTGAAGGGCGCTATTGAGCAGGCAATTAGAGAATGCGCGTAAAGCAGAAATCAGTTGCTTCCACTGGATAATCCATTGGCTTGGATCCACACTTTAAGAGCGTTCTCAGCGCCCCTTAAGAACGCTCTCTTAGAAATTTCTTATGCGGCACGACTGTTCCTAACCAAATGTCGAAAGTGCCGATTTCACTGATTTTATTTGTCGGTTCCTCATTCAGCCTTTGTGTTGTGGATAACTTTCCACACGGCTCCAAACCCTGCGACCGACTGCGGATTTCTATCCCACCGTATCCCGGTAAATCCCACTTAATCCCGGTTTGTCAGTTCATCCAATCCTAGATGTTCCTCACAGACGCTGGAATTATGGGCGTGTTCGCTTCGGTCCACCAAGGAGCGGATTATGCCATTGTTTACGCAGAAGCGTGTTGCAGCTTCTGCGTGTGCCTTCCTTGACGTTCTGATTGGCAATGAACCACGCAAGACGAGATGGATGCGAGCGGAAGCGCAGGAAATTCCGGTCCATGACGGCAACAGGAGCTTCTGGGGCGCGGGCACTGGGATGCCGATACCCTTCGTGATATCGTCAGGGAGCATATGGTCGAGCATCTGGGCACTGAAGATGGTGTGCTGGTCATTGATGAGATAGGTTTTTTGAAGAAAGGTCAGGCGTCCTGCGGTGTGGGGCGGCAGTATACTGGCTCTACCGGCAAGATCACGAACTGCCAGATTGGTGTATTTGCCACTAAACCGACGTTAGCCTCAATGATGATTGAGCGAAGTATTGAGGCTGGTTTGCCCTTCCGCTGGGTTGCAGCAGACAGCGTGTATGGCGTCGGCGATGTGGAACGCACGGCTTCGCCGGGCAGGAATTGGATATGTCCTTGGCGTCAAAGGCAATCACTGGTTCGGGTCATGGGTAACAAACCCGCTGATTGCAGGAGAAGCAAGAGATATTGCTGCAAATCTTCCAGAGCAGGCCTGGTGCCGTCTGTCAGCGGGAAGCGGCACAAAGGGCGAGCGGTTATACGACTGGGCGTATCTCCCGCTTGCGGATCTGGATGCTGAAGAATTTGACTGCCCTATAGCCGGACCATGGACACGTGGCCTGTTGATCCGTCGGAACATCGCCGATGGAGACGCTGCCTATTTTACGACATGGCCTCCAAAGGGAACAGACATTCAGGAACTGGTGAACGTCGAAGGCACGCGCTGGAGGATCGAAGAATGTTGCGAGACGGCCAAAAACGAATTCGGTCTTGATCATAACGAAACCCGTTCCTGGCATGGTTGGCATCGGCATGTCTCTCTGGTCATGCTCGCCTATGCCGTCATGGCCAGTGTCCGTTACCAGGCCAACTCACTGAAATCGAAAAAAACACTGCACCGGAAACGACAGTCCTTGTAATCTGGTCCATACAGGAAATCAGACGTCTCGTCGTAAAACTCTCACAACGCAGACTGCCCGTCGCCCACATCCTCAGATGGTCCGTCTTTCGACAAACACATCAGGCCAGCGCTACCCGCGCTCATTCACAATACAAAATGCAACTGTAGTGCTAAGAATGGTGACTTGCGCGACGTTCCCTTGACTGAAAAGGCGCTTCGTGTCGTCAAGGAAATCCGCGCCACCCCTGCCAAGGCATCCCGACGGCTGGATGTTCGGTGACCCTGATGCGAAGTCATGGGAGGCCAGCTTTACGACTGACATGATCCAGAACGCTTACCGTGACGCCGTCGCCAGGGCCATGACGCAGCCGGACGGGTTAAGCCAGAAATACAGGTTCCATGACCTGCGCCATGACGCCATCACGGAAATTAAGAAGGATCATGTGGACGCGATGGATTTGGCCAAGACTACGGGCCACAAGTCAGTCAACCTACTGCATAAAGTCTATTATAATCCCGACCCGGAAGATCGGGCAGCGGACATCCGGGCACGACGGGCGGCGAGGAAGAGTAAGACGATGGGGCAGTGAGATGGTAATAATCACCTTACTTGACTGATCGCCTTTACTGCACCCCACCGTGCCGCACAGATCAGGGCGCAGGAGAGAGCTTTGACTGCGGGGTGATGGGTGTCACTCCGTCAAGCGGCTCTTTTTGCAAGTCAAACCCATCACCTGCAAACGCCATTTTTGAAAATTTTATTGGTTTCCCTAATGTGGCAATGATTGACCGTATGGCTGTTTGCACATGTTCCGGGCAGCGAAATCCGTATATGATTTCTTCTAGGTTCAATACGCCCTTCTGATTGCCCGCTGGGCCAAGGATGCGCCATTCGTCTTCATAACTCCACGCCTCTGCCTTTGCCAGATATGCAGCCTCATCGATTGCGTCGCGGCTGTTTGCGTCCCCGCCAAGCATACGGTCTAAATCCTGAGTTTTAGCTATTCGCGAGCCAGCATAATTGACTTTATGCACTTTATACTTGTGATTTCCTGTGATTTGTTCGGAAACGGAATAGCCTAAACACAACCCCTGATGATTGTCTCCGTAATGGCTCCACATCAGAACATTCGTATCGCTTGCTGAGAGACAGAAAACCCCTCGCTGCTCTCGCTTGCGAAGTTCGTCTTGAATCTTTTTTACAAGGATAGCAGTGAGCGTTTCGTGTCCATCGTCGCTGCCCGCAGACTTGCCTAAACAGGCCGATCCGAGCGTGTCTTCCATTACGCTATCTGTCAAACGATGCACCTCGTCATTTAGGCGCGTGAACCCAGCAATAAAACTTTCTCCACGAGAAACTGAAGGAGCATAATTCGGTGTAATCTCTTGTTTTATCCGCTGAGAAACTAAGCGTTTGTATATAGTGCACAGGGCGCGGTCAGGGCTTGTTGCTTCGACCACCGGCTTGCAGTCAAGCGGATCGTTAAAAGTTTCAGGTAGAGCGAAAAAGATCGTATCTTCGATTATAGATTTTATAGTTAAATCATTGAATTTGCGGAATTTATAAAGCGTCTTTGGGGGTTCCATAGATGTCTCGCTATTGAATATCAATCCGGTTGCTGCTCTGCGACGTTTAGCAACGATACTGAATGTGACGTAATTGCGAAACCCGGCGGAGCCGGGTTACCTCGCCCGCGAGCAGCCCTTCAGCGATCCTCATAAACGCAAATGCGATATCAAATACGACTCAAAAAGGGTGGTTTGTTCCGCCAGAACAGCAAAGTTGTTTCCATTCCCTACAACCGGAATCTGTCATGGGATGATGCTGTTGCTCCTCTGGCGGTGTCCCGCGATATTGTGGAATCTCTTTTCCGCCAGATTGAAGCGCGTGCAGACGAAAAGTCTTATCCGGTTCAGACTGAAGTCCGGCCATTGACCTGTGAGCGTGGCCTTCAGCTGATTACGGATACGGGCGCGACGATTTATCCTGCCCGGACCCATGGCGAGCACACGACATTTATGATCCCGGTCGGCGTTCAAAGCGTTCGGATTATTTCGAATTCCAGCCGTCCGAGTGACGTGATTGGACCTTTTGTCGATGATCGTCGCAATTTGGGAATTCTTGTTGGCGAGATCAAGATGTTTGAGAGCCGTGCGACCCGGACGCTGACTTCTCATCTGCGGGATGAAGAGTTGGTTGGGTGGAACAAT
The DNA here is from genome assembly GCA_012517935.1 of Acetobacter sp. Classification (GTDB taxonomy): domain Bacteria; phylum Pseudomonadota; class Alphaproteobacteria; order Acetobacterales; family Acetobacteraceae; genus Acetobacter. Next base: position 9,404 of record JAAYUA010000151.1, read on the forward strand.
GTGGAAGACGGCACCATGCGCTGGACGACCGGCGATGCCGTTCTTCCTCTTGGAAATCGTCCCATGGGCGTTATCGCGCTCATGTCCATCCAGATCTGTGCAGCTGGTCCTTATCTCCTGACGGAGGCCCCCGCTGAAACAGTCGCTTTGCAGGCATAGTAAAAAGGGCCCGGTGACTCAAAGTCACCGGGTTTTTGAAACAAAAACAGAGCCGGAGTGTTACGGCTTATAAAACTTTATGCGCGGGTCGTCGTGACTCATGTGGCTCATTTATGATTCCGTTATGCCTTCTTCTATAATTTGAGAATGATGAAGAGTTCTTCAAAATTCTGAAGGATGAATGCCTGTGGAGACAGGCTTGAAACACACAGCAGGAGTCTTGGTTCCACACCCCGGTGGAAAGCTCACGGGATCATGAGCAGAAAGCAGTTTAACGGATAATCTCAGGTCCGAAATTAAACCGGACACATCAAAAAATCCCAGGAGCCATTAGCTTCTGGGATATAATGCTTTCCAGCTCCGCACGTGCCGTCGATCGACAGGCTGAATGTTATTTCAGCACATTAAAACCATGCGTACCATCCCGTTCAAGCTGGGCTATGAGCCCAAACTCCCAGTCAAGATAGGCCTGCATCGCAACTCGTGCATTGTCTGTGCCTTCATACGGTCGCTTGTAAACATCTACCGGGGCGGATAGCTCTTCAGCATCCGACAGCCCTGCTTGCAGAGAACGTCCGGTTTTTTCCCAGGCACGAGTTCCTCCTTTCAAAACACGAACATTCCGGTTGATGTTCTGCAAATGGGGAGCGACAAGATGTGCGACGTGACCGTCCGGAGATGTCAGAACGATTGCTCCTGCTGTAACAACACGCTCATTGTGCACCAGATCGGCAGGCAGAATGAAAAATGCCTCAGGAATATGTCCCTTGCGAAAAACCGGACTGGTCGCAAGGTCAAGAACGAGCGGCGGGGTTTCTGTCTTCAACTCTACGGCCAGATCATCTGCAGACAGTGTCGGTACATCTGACAGAGGAGCCACCAGCCTGTGCGGCTCCGGTCCTGTTTCCCGTGGCAGATCAAACCAGTCATCCAGCACATAGACCTCCTGCCACCCGAGCTGCCGCAGCCAATGACCTGCCATTCGAGCGCGGACACCATCAGTATCCGTCAGAACCAGCGTACCATGCCGGACGCCAACCCATTCGTCCGTGGCCTGCACCAGCTGACCGCCCGGGGCGTGATGGAAACCCGCAAGATGTTCCGTCTGATACTCCTCCGGGGAACGCACATCGAGTTTATAGAGCGAACGTGACGGATCGTTCTCGAACCTGAGCAGTTCCTCTGGAGTGATCGTCCTCACTCCCGTTCTTACAGCAAGATCGACAGCGTGACTGCGTGCCTTCTGCTCATTACCCGGCGTAAGGCATATTTCACGTTGATCCGCGCCATGATCCAACGCGAAACCGGCAAGTGTCCAACCGATAGTTCCGTTGCGCAGAGCAAAAACCGGATTGGGAATTCCCGCGTTGACAAGAGATTGAGTGCCAATAATGGAACGCGTCCGACCGGCACAGTTAACCACAACAGTGGTTGTGGGCGAGGGCGCGATATCACGGACCCGCAGGGCCAGTTCGCCCCCCGGCACGGATCGTCCCTGAGGAATTGACATGGTGTTATATTCGCTGAACCGCCGTGCATCGAGAATGACAAGATCATCCCCTCTGTCGAGACGCGCCTTCAGTTCTTCGGCAGGAAGAGACGGCGTGTTGCGAACATGTTCGACCAGTTCACCGAAGGCTTTGGATGGCACGTTCACGTCTATGAAAATCTCTCCTCCGGAGTTCTTCCATCCCTGAAGATCACCTTCCAGCGTCGAAACATCCGTATAGCCCAACTGACGTAACAGGGTGACTGCGCGGATGAGGCGACCCTCGCCGTTATCGTAAACGATGATGGGAACCGTCCTGCGGGGCAGGAGAGCAACCACACGCTCCTCAATCCGCCCAAGCGGCAGATTGACGGCAAACAGCGGATGACCCGAAGCAAAAGGAGCTTCTTCCCGGACATCGAGAAGGGCGATTTCCTGCCCCTCCTGCAGGAGACGACGGACCTCTTCCGGTGATGTCTCCTTTATGGAAGGGCGGAGGAACGACACGACGTTCATGCTGCTTCCTTCTGACGGGAACGGTCCCAGAGATTTGGCACATCCTGACTGGAATAACCCGAGATAAAAGCCTTTTCAGCACCAGTCACTGGGTCATAGGTGGCCCGGGCAACACCTCCGATATTCGCTCCGTAAACATGGATCGAGATAGAGGTGCGGTCCTCCATCGCATTGGCTACCAAATGATAATCGTTCACTCCCGGAGTCAGCGCGGAAACCTCTCCCGGCTCCAGAAATGTCGTTTCTTTTTCCTGGAATCTTCCATCAGGTGTCTGCTCGAACTGCGTCTCGGTCTCCCGCCCCCGCAGCATGCCGATCAGCCCCCAGACGCGATGATCATGGAGTGGCGTCTTCTGCCCCGGCCCCCAGACAAAACTTACGACCGAAAACCGCTCCAAAGGATCACAATGAAGCAGATACTGACTGTATCGTTCGGGATCGGGGCGCGCAAATTCATCAGGAAGCCAGTTATCGTCAGCTACGAGCGTTTTAAGGAGAACAACTCCCTCGCGCTGAATGACATCGGGTGGAAGATTAAGATCATATATTTTCGTAAGTCCGACGACAAAATTACGAAGTGGGGCGATGTTTGACATGATATCGAGCCTTTTATTCTTGAAAATTTCTTTTCCCGTCGTTGATATTCTGTTCAATCGAGGAGGTTGGGCTCCTCAGCCACGATCCAGTCCCACAGCGGCTGAAAGGAGAAATAGCCTCCCTGATCCGTACCCACCTGACTGGCCGTCAGCCGGGCGATGTCGGGTGCGATCGATTTAACTGGCCCAGCCGCCTGTGCCAGAAGCTGAGCCCGCGCGGCGTTATCCATGGCGATAAACCACCACGCAGCCGCTTCCACGGAACTGCCGACCGTAAGCAGCCCGTGATTCTGGAGAATGATCGCTTTGCGATGTCCCAGTGTTTTTGCCAGACGTTCGCCTTCGCCATCGTCCAGAACGACACCACTGAAGGGATCGAAAATGGCATGATCTTCATAAAAAGCGCAGGAATCCTGTGTAAGAGGCAGAAGTTCTGTCCCGAGCGCAGAAAACGCTTTGCCATAAGTGGAATGCGTATGGGCAGCGGCAATCACATCAGGTCGCGCCTTGTGCAGAGCCGAGTGAATGGTGAAACCTGCCGTGTTGATGGGGCGATCACCGATCAGAATGTTTCCGTCATGGTCAACGAGCTGAAGATCAGAAACCCGTATCCTTGAGAAATGCACGGCCAGAGGGTTGATCCAGTATCGGTCAGGAAATTCCGGATCACGGACTGTGACGTGTCCTGCAAGGCCCTGATCGAACCCGTAGCGGCCAAAGAGTCGGAAAGTCGCAGCGAGACGCTGCTTGCGGTGCAGGCGCTCTTCTTCGAAAGATGCCGCCGGTGCGCGCGGCTCAAGACGACGGATGCGTGCCTTGGCGGGACGTCTGGTGATGGCATTCATCTTCGAATTCTCCTGAAATAATCGGAATCAATAACCGGAGAGCGGATCGACAAGTCCCCGCAATGGACGCCGATCGAGGTATCGTTGAAGATTATCCAACGCCCGATCGACAAAATGCTTACGCACATGCGGACCTGACCAGCAGATATGCGGAGTGAGTCGAATACGGGGATGGGTGTAGAAAGGATGGCCCTGCGGCAGTGGCTCTGGTTCCGTCACGTCCAGCGTGGCAAATCCAGGACGACCAGCATCAAGAGCCTGCAAAAGCGCATCCTGATCTATCAGGGCTCCCCTCGCCACATTGATGAGATGCTGTTCTGACTTTGCATGAGACAAAACGGATTTGTCGATAATCCCCCGGGTCTGCGGTGTCAGGTGTACAGCCAGAACGAGATGATCCGCCTCTGCGACGAGTTGGGCAAGCGAGGAAACAGGCTCGATGCCCGCGGGACTATCGGACCAGATACCGCGACGTAGGGCCTGCACATGCATGCCAAAAACGGAAGCCTTCGCGGCAATGGCTCGTCCGATCGCACCAAAGCCGAAAAGTCCGAGCTTACGACCCTCCAGTGTGCCATGTGCTGGTTCCTCACGGAAGCGGTGGGCCATTTCCAACCAAGAACTCGGTCCGGATGGATGAAGCCTGTCAATCTGTTTTTCATGAAGAAGCAAGGCAGTCAGGACATATTCCGCAATAGGTCCAGCCGCGTCTCCACGTCCACAGGTGACGAACCGATCCTGTAGCAGCCATGACGGAAACGTATCGACCCCCGCCGATGCAATATGCACCCATCGCGGCCCCTGTCCCCACGAAGCAGGCGCTACCGCGGGCGCCTGGCTCCATGCAACCGAAGGGCCGGTGAAGAGAATCTCTGCATCCCCGACATTCCATGGATCTGCCGCATCGCGACAACCAGTCACAACTGATACCTGGCCATGAAACCGCTCCAGCTCCGCATCAAAGCGATCGGCCATCTGGTTCAGAATCACCACCGGACGGGTGACCTGGGGCGTTGTGTTTAGTTCGGACGTAGTGTGTTGTGACACGTGGAGACGATCCTTAAAAACCGCCCTCACCCTTAACCCTTCCCTCCGGTTAAGGACCAACAAGAGATATTCACAACACAGTTCAGGCTTTTTAATACTGTGGCGTCAATGCTCTCTGCCCACTCACGACCAGGAATTCAGTCTCACGCAACGTCATTGGCCGTTTCCGTCTGCCATCCTTATAGTCGGGCTCACGAAAAAATATCCTGCGTTTCTCTATAGAATGAATATTCAGATAGATGCCCCAGTGGATTTGATCCGTCGAAACTGCCGGGATATCTCCTGTAAAAGAATGCCCGAACGATCGAAAACATGATTATGGAAGGATTTTACGGCATCATGCACTGCATAGAAGCGTTTTTCGCAACGTGTGCAATCCTTGATGAACAAACCTAAAAAAATTCCATCTATTTCGAAAATATGTGATTCTATCATGGAAAACTGTCCTTCAATCTACCACCCGACAGCTTCCATCGGGTATTTATAACAAAATCATCAGACAAGTTACCTCGATCCTACATCGTCTAGCCTGGAACATTAGAGCCGACAGCATCGTCTTCTTCCCCCCTATTTGCGAAAAATCTTTTCGACTACAATATAGACATTGCACCGATGTAACTTCAGAACAATAGAAATATAAATTTATAATTCTGCATGATGAAATTAACATTATTCATAATTTCATATAATTTTCTTGAAAATTTAGAATATATGGGAGCACAAGACAAGAATTCCAGCATCTTGTCAGGTCATGAAACATCAGCAGTGCATTCGTATTGCACCCACATCACACCATGCTCATCAACAAAATTTTACAATCTGACAGTTGCACCTTCAAGAACTCACAGAAAAAATATTCAAGATTAATTCAATAAAACTCTGATTATATCTTATTGAATTAATTTTCTATACATTGATACAACTCCTTTCATCAGGAACTTTCAGAATACATCCTTCTTGATGAAAACAAGTCACATCAGGAAAAAGATATTATTTTATCATCAATAGTCATGAATATGATTTTCTGCATTACATCTTGGGGTGGAATCGTTTTTATCATTCCCAGGTTTGGTCAAAAAGATGCTGCCGGATTCACATTGATCGCACGTATCTTTGAAAGAGAAAAATTCCTTCCATCGGGAATGAGCCTTGGAAAGGTGTTTTCCGACGCGCCCGGGTCGCCATTACAACCGTGATGCATCGGCCTCACTCAGTCATCGTGAACGCCGAGTGATTCAAGCAGGGCAGAACGCAGATGCACAAAACGCGGGTCGGCATGATGCCGTGGACGATCGAGAGGAATCTTCAGGTCCGTACGGATGCGACCTGCATCCAGCACGACGGCACGATCGGCAAGAAGGAGTGCTTCGTCCACATCATGGGTAACCAGCAGGACAGCGCAGCGATGCTTGGACCATAATGCCGCCACGAGCTGCTGCATTCTCAAACGTGTAAGTGCGTCGAGAGCGGCAAATGGTTCGTCGAGCATGAGAAATTCCGGCTCCCGCACAAGTGCGCGAGCAAGAGCCGCACGCTGAGCCTCACCTCCGGAAAGCGTTAAAGGCCACGCATCAATACGGTGAGACAGCCCGACTTCCTTCAGAACTGCCTCCGCTCTGTCACGGCCATCTTTTCCTTTGTCCTGGCCCAGAACAACGTTTTGCCAGACACGCTTCCACGGGAGCAGACGACTTTCCTGAAAGACGACAGCCTGCCCCTTCGGACAGAAGACCTGCCCTTCACTGACTGGATCGAGACCGGACAATGTTCGCAGCAATGTCGATTTTCCCGAACCGCTTCGCCCGAGAAGAGCTACGAATTCCCCTGGGAAAATCGCAAGGTCGAGCCGGTCAAGTATCGGCGGACCTCCGTTAAATCGTCTCGTCAGACCCCTTACCCTCACGGCACCATTGTCCTGCCGTGATAGAGAAAACTCCTCCGGTGCAGGCCGCAAAAGCGCATTCATGTCGTAAGTCCTCTGCTATGACGGACACACCGCCATGCCAGAAGATGATGTTCTAGAGTACGAACAAGTTGATCTGACACAAGACCAAGCAAACCATAGACGAAAAGACCGACGAGAATGATGTCTGTTCTCAGGAAATCCTCTGCATCCATCATCATATGTCCGATACCACTTTCCGCGTTGATCTGCTCTGCAACGACCAGCATCAGCCATGAAATGCCGACTGCGAAACGCAGACCAACCAGAAGGTCGGGCAGCGCCCCCGGCAGAATGACGTCCTGTATTATCTGACGGCGTGAAAGACCCAGCGTCTGCGCCATTTCTAGAAGCTTGGGATCAATGGAACGGATTCCCTTAAGAAGATTGAGATAGATCGGAAAGATAGAACCGAGAGCCACAAGAAGGATTTTCGGGGCTTCACCAATTCCGAACCAGAGAATGAAGAGTGGAACAAGCGCCAGTACCGGCAGGGTGCGCATAATCTGAAGTGGCGCATCGACAATGTCTTCACCAATTCGCGACAGACCAGCAACCAGAGCGAGAGAAATGCCTGCTACGATGGCGATCAACAGCCCCAATGCAGCCCTGAGAAGCGAAACACCCAGATTGGACAGCAACGTGCCATCATTGATCAGCGACCACGAAGTCACAACGATCTGAGCAGGCGATGCAATCAGCCGCGTGGAAAGAAGCCCTGTCGAACAGGCGATCTGCCAGAGTATCATCAGAAGCACGGGCGACACATAACGGGATAGAATCTGCCAGCGTGGAAATGGCAGACCAACGGCAGATCGCGATGTCGATGATGGAGAAACGGCGTGGACCGCAGCCCGGATGAAGGTCTCGGACATTAAGGACTCCATGGAGCTGTTCTTCTTGGAAGCGTAGTTTCCCACAAATCACCACAATCGTCTGGTAAATTATATTTATGTCATGCTTTTGCGTGATTCAATTGCCTCCGCACATCCACAATGATCATCTATCCGCAATTTCTCTTCCTGAAGTTTTAAGATAATGCTCCGCTTTCTGTTCTTCTTTATGTATTTTGTGCTGCTCGTTCTTCTTAACTTTCCGACTCTTGCTGCTTCGATGGAAGACGAACTGGTTGTAGCGGACCAGAAAGGTCAGCAGCGGGCAATCATGGAAGCGTCCGGGGCAGATCACGGTCTTGCTTACAGGATACGGTGGGTCGAATTCGACGCCGCGGCCCCGCTGTTGCAGGCACTGGCAGCGGGAGCCGTCGACACTGGAATTGCCGGAGATGGTCCCTTTCTTTTTGCCTGGGGTGGCGGTCTTCCGTTACGTGCGGCTTACGTGATCCCGCCTCGTGGCGGAGGACATACGACTGCGGTGGTGGTAGCGGATGGATCAACCATCAGGTCACCCACCGAGTTGTCTGGAAAGCGTATCGCAACAGGACGAGGATCCATCGGCCACCTGCTTCTGCTACGCCTGATCGAAACAGGAGCCATTCCATCACCCGCTCCTCAGGTCGTGTTCCTGCAGCCAGCACAGGCCAAGGCAGCGCTGGACACTGGTCGTGTAGATGCGTGGTCTACATGGGAGCCTTACGTTTCTCTCGAAACGGTAGGACATCACGGGCACGTCGTGATCGACGCTACCGGCTTGCTCCCCAATAATAGTTTTTTCGTTGCAAACGATTTTGCACTTTCTCACAAACAGCGTTTGCTAAAGGATTTTTATCGACGGGAAAGTGATGCCTATGGATGGGCACAAGCGCATCAAGAGCAATATGCTCATATTCTGGCGCAGCAGACCGGTCTTCCTGAAAAAGTTGCTTTGTCCGTTGCCCAGCAAATGACAGCGTCGCTCACACCCGTAACCGAAGCGGTGATGAAGGCAGAAAAAACAACTCTTGAACTCTATCGACAGGCCGGGCTCATTACGACTTCTCATCCGCTCTCGGACGCATTTGATGAAAGTGTCGTGGCACCATGAAGCCAGAAACGATTTTCAGGATGAGTGCAGATGATCTTGGTGCAGGACATAAGGCAGCCACCCCCCTGATGTGTCGGAATATACCCTGAGCGTGAAGGAAAGCCTGGAAATGGACGGAGCACGAGGCGACATCCTCATGACAGAAAAACTTAACCGACTTGTTGCGCGCTTTGCGGAACGAGCCAGTTATTACGACCGTACGGGCGAAATAGCTTTCGATAATCTTGAAGATCTTGGAAAGGCTGGGTTTCTGTCCCTCACCCTTCCTTACAGATACGGCGGAGCAGAAATAGGACTTCGGCAGATTGTCGAAATTGTCGCCACAGTCGCAAAAGGGGATCCATCAACGGCACTTATTCTGGCCATGCAATATCTGCAATCAGGAGCAATGACGCAATCTTCCGCCTGGCCAGAGGAAGTAAAAGGAGAAGTTTTCAGAACGATCGTTCGGGATGGTGCCCTTATAAACGCGCTCAGGGTCGAGCCTGATCTGGGTACCCCTGCACGAGGTGGCATTCCAGCTACCCGAATAGGATACACACAGGAAGAGTGGCGTCTGAACGGGAGCAAGATTTTTTCAACAGGTTCCTCCGCCCTGAAATGGGGGCTCGTCTGGTGTGCAACTGATGAACCAGAACCACGTGTGGGACAAGTGTTGGTTCCCCTTGATCTGCCAGGCATAAGAATAGAAAAAAGCTGGCATCATCTGGGAATGCGCGCCACTGGTAGCGATACTTTCATTTTCGAGAATGTCATTATTCCGGAGCGATATCTCGTCAATCTGATTCCGTCAGAACGTGGCAGTCCGGAACCATCGGGACTGGCGACCTGGCATGCCATTGTCGTTGCTGCTCTTTACGATGCAGTGGCCAGATCTGGACGAGACTGGTTGATTACATTCTTGAAAAATCGCGTTCCGTCAGCTCTTGGTCAGCCTCTTGCTACTTTGCCACGTTTTCATGCTGTTCTTGGCGAAATTGACGGTTTGCTTCTGACGAATGAAGCTTTGCTCGAACTGGCCCTGGCCCGCAGCGAGACAGAGACGAACGCAGGTGCCCAGGCTGGACAGATCAAGCGTCTCGTGACGGAAAACGCGATTGCAGCCGTATCAAAGGCCGTGGAAGTGACTGGCAATCCTGGTCTCAGCCAGGACAACCCTTTGGAACGGCATTACCGGAACGTATTATGTGGGCGTATCCATACCCCTCAGGCTGATGTTGTGCTCGCAGAAGCCGGTCGCGTCACTCTGACTTGAAAGGAAGATATCCTTTTGACCCGTTTCTGCACTACAATTACTCAATGCATCACAGTATATACGCAAAATAATGAAAGAAATATTATCGGTATCCGCTCAATATAATACAGTTTACGCATTTAATATATACAAATAAATTCTTAACAATGATATATAATATTCGAATATATTTTACGATTTCATGAAATCGCCTGATAGTTCAAGTTCAACATAAGCAATATCCCTATCAAACCCTCTGACAGAGGTGAGTGGCATATCCTTTCTGCGTCACCTCCAAAACCGGATAAGCAGAGATACACAGTCAAGCCACGGCAGTGCGTCACAAAAGCCATTCGGCACCAGATGGAATGATATAATCTTTCAAGCGCAGCATAACGTCTTCGGCTGCTACTCCCTTGATTCTCAACCCTGGAGCCCCAAGGGCCTTTATTCCGTGAACCATCAAGATTTCCCCACTTCTTGATATTCTCGGCACTGGTATCTGCGCTCTCAGCCTGTCTTTGCGACAGGTTCTCGCTATCTCACATTCTGGAGATGACATACCCCCTACCCTTGTCACGCGTGTTTTCAATGGTTTCAGCACGATGACAACCATATATAACTATATTTAATAGTTAATTAAAAATAACTCTTGTCAATTACGATGCATAAAAGCACAATTGCTATTGAACAAAATTAATGCGTTAATTGAGGGCATATCACGGCCCGCGAAAGGAGTGGCCGTCATGTCAGATTTACGCATCCCGTTGCCACAGCGTATGGCCCGGAATGTGCCCACTGAACTGCTCAGATCCTTCGTCGCAATCGTCGAGGCCGGTTCCATGGCTCAGGCGACGGAGACAATCTTTCTTACCCAATCAGCGCTCAGTCTTCAGATGAAACGGCTGGAGGATACGCTTCAGCAGAAGCTGTTCCGCAAGGATGGTCGTCGCCTGCTCCTGACGCCTGTGGGGGAGGAGCTTGTCACTTATGCCCGGCAGATTCTTGCGCTCAACGACCAGATTGTCCAAACGCTGGGACAGGATTTTGATCCGGATCCCATCGCTGTCGGTATGGTGCAGGATTTCGCGGACACAATTCTTCCAGACGTTCTTGGCGAATTTCGCCTTTCCCATCCCAGGTCGCGCCTGGTCGTCCGGGTCGGTGGATCGGCGGAATTGCTCGATATGTTCGATCGCTCCCGTCTCGATCTTGTGCTCTGCCTTGGCCAGCACGGTGATCGCCCCGGCGCAAGCTGGTCGGTGGTTGGCCATGATCGCATGACGTGGATCGGAGACCCCGCCATCGCCGAGCGGGAAGAAGTCCCTCTGGTCCTTTTGGAGCCCCCTTGCCGTTTCAGGGACGCCGCGTTGAGAGTTCTGACAAAAAAACGTCGAGATTATCGTCTTGTTTTGGAAACACCCAATCTGCCTGCCCTGCGGGCAGGAGTGCGTGGAGGGATGGGAATCAGCTGCCGGACAAGACATTTCGCAATCGCGGAAGGACTTCCTGTGATCACATCGGGTTCGTTACCTGAGGTGCCAGAAATCGAAACAATTCTGGTGCAACGAAATGGGCTTTCAGATGCAGCAAAAGATCTGGGCGACCTGCTTCGCAAGGCGATGTCGGGTTGAGGGATACTCAAGAGACGGTTGAGAAAAACTCTTTAGGTACAAACGATGGGTTCAAGGCAAAATCAAGGACTGAACAGTCTTTTCCAAAGGTTCACCATGAGCATAAACCACACAGTTACGCCTGCTTCGCTCCGCTCCCGGTTTCAGGCCCTGGATGATGAGCGCGCTCGTACATGGACGCCCGAAGCCTTTGCCGTCAACCGCAACCAACGCGCTGCGCTGATCAGCGATCATGATCCGGCTTCTCATGTGCAGGTGGGAGATATTCTTCCAGATGTGTCGCTGCCAACAGTCGGAGGAGAAACGGTATCCTTGGAAACCATATCTGGGAAAGGTCGTTCTGTTCTCATTTTTTTCCGATTTTCCGGATGCCCGGCCTGCAACATTGCTCTGCCTTATTATCGTGACACTCTCTGGCCAGCACTATCTGCGGCCGGTATTTCGTTGGTCGCCATTTCACCGCAGCCGCTTGGCCCTCTCAATGAAATCGTGCATCGCCATGCACTTCCGTTTCCGGTTGCTTCCGACACAGGATTGAAACTGTCCCGTGCTCTGGGGATTACCTATAAATTTGACGAGCCTTCCCGTCGGGCCGCAGAGGCAAAAGGGGGAGATAGCGGCATTCTGAACGGACTGGATCAGACCTGGGAACTGCCAAAGCCAACAGTGCTTCTAATTGGCGCCGGTCGGGTCGTGCATTTTGTGGATGTATCGCCTGACTGGATGGACCGAAGCTCCAGCGAAACAATTCTGCATGCTGTAAGATTAACTACGGAAGCGACGTCACATGCAGCGTGAAATGATAGCAACGGTGACGGAATCTGTAAGTCCCGAATCGTTCCGGGAAGCCATGAGCCGTCTCGGCGCTCCGGTAACGATTGTGACCACGGACGGTCCGGCAGGCAGGCATGGACTGACTCTCTCAGCAATCACAAGCGTCACCGATACGCCGCCAACTGTCCTCGTCTGCCTGAACCGCACGAATAGGTCACATCAGGCGTTTCTGCAGAACGGCGTGATAGGTATTAACATTCTTGGCCAGCTCCAAAGCCCGGTTGCCGATGCGTTTGCAAGCAGCAGACGCACATCTGACGAAAAATTCGCAGTCGGTGTCTGGCGGGAAGGTCGGACAGGTGCGCCCGTCCTGAACGATGCGACGGTAACTCTCGAGTGCAGCATAACGGATGTCCGCACCTCCGGGAGTCACGACGTGCTTTTCTGCACCATCGAACATGTCAGCTTGCACCACGAGCCTGATGGCGGGCTCGCCTGGTTTGACCGACGCTATCATCTTCTTCCCCGACTTCGGCAGGAGGTCGCTGGTTCGGTAACATCTGAGGCCAAAGTATGACGCTGCACCGCGACGTCTCTCGCAGAGCCGTTCTTGCAGGCAGTTTAACCACTCTTGCTGCAGGCCCCGTTTTTGGTCAGACAACCGGTCACGATGGGATGTGTCATGCCGCGATCAACGGAACCGTAGAACCTGTCGCTGGTGGACCTCATAAAGTCACGATTGCTTGGAACGAGAATGCTGTCTGCGTCGCCGCGGTGCCTGTCGCAAAGGAAAAAGGATTCTTTTCCCGATACAATCTGGACGTCGATTATGTGAACTTTGGTGGTTCCACTGATCAGCTTCTGGAAGCCATATCGAC
>JAAYUA010000152.1 GCA_012517935.1 Acetobacter sp.
ACTGATCAACAACATCGCAAAGGCGCATGGCGGTGTATCCGTTTTCGCCGGTGTTGGTGAGCGTACCCGTGAAGGTAACGACCTGTATTACGAAATGCAGGATGCGGGCGTCATCAAGGTTGCTGAAGACGGCAGCACAGACGGTTCCAAGGTTGCTCTGGTCTTTGGCCAGATGAACGAGCCGCCGGGAGCCCGTGCACGTGTTGCTCTGTCCGGTCTGACCCAGGCAGAATATTTCCGTGACGAAGAAGGACAGGACGTTCTGTTCTTCGTCGATAACATTTTCCGCTTCACGCAGGCTGGTTCCGAAGTATCCGCTCTGCTTGGACGTATTCCTTCTGCTGTGGGCTATCAGCCGACTCTGGCCACCGAAATGGGTGCGCTGCAGGAGCGTATTACATCCACGAAGAAGGGTTCGATCACATCCGTTCAGGCCGTTTACGTTCCTGCGGACGATCTGACCGATCCGGCTCCTGCTGCGACCTTTGCCCATCTTGATGCAACAACGGTTCTGAACCGTTCCATCGCTGAAATGGGCATTTATCCGGCTGTTGATCCGCTGGACTCCACATCGCGTTCGCTTGATCCGAAGATCGTTGGTGACGAGCATTATCAGGTTGCACGTGACGTTCAGCGTATTCTGCAGACCTATAAGTCCCTGCAGGACATCATCGCCATTCTCGGCATGGATGAACTGTCGGAAGACGACAAGCTGATCGTTGCCCGTGCACGTCGCATCCAGCGCTTCCTGTCCCAGCCGTTCCACGTTGCCGAAGTGTTCACAGGCGCACCGGGCAAGCTGGTTTCTCTGGAAGATACGGTCCGCTCCTTCAAGCAGATCGTCGCTGGTGAGCATGATGATCTGCCGGAAGGCGCCTTCTATATGGTCGGTTCCATTGAGGAAGCGATTGCGAAGGCAGAAAAGATGCGTGAGTCGGCCTGATCCTTTCAGGTCTGTTCAGTCTGATATGTTTTTAGGACGTGTGATTGCCTGAACAAGGTGATCACACATTGTCGAAAGGACCTGGCGGATGCCGATCAGGGTCGAGATCATCAGCCCGGAAAAAGTGCTGGTCTCCCGCGATGTCGATATGGTTGTGATGCCAGGTGAGGAAGGCGATATCGCCGCCATGCCGGATCATGCACCAATGATGCTGAGCCTGCGTGGAGGAGTTGTCTCCTTGTTCGAAGGCGAGATCGTTACCGATCGTTTCTTCGTGGCAGGTGGCTTCGCCGATATGACGGCAACACGCTGCACCATTCTTGCAGATTCCGCGACGCCAGTCAGCAACATCTCCGTTGATGACGCGATTTCACGTCTGGAAGATCTGACGAACGCTCTGGATCTTGCATCAACAGCAGATGCAGATCAGGTGGAAACGCTGATTCAGAAAATGCAGTCGGTTCGTGCCGAAATTGAAGCAGGCACTGCTGAGCACTGATTTTCATCATCAGTGTGTCGAATAAAAAAAGGAGCGGTTTTACCGCTCCTTTTTTAATGCCCATCTTCCTCCCAAGAGGAGGAAGATGAAACCAGCGATGATCAGGCGTTAGTCTGCTGGATTGCTGACAGGAGCCATGCACCACCGCGTGATGGACGGATGAATGTCCAGATTTCTCCAATGGTGACAGGCTCATTGGGGTTTCCGTCGACAACATGTCCGGTCATGTTAGTGGTGATATCAATCAGGCTGTAACGCATGAAGACAGTGGCATAGTCATTGCCATTCTCTGACCATGCTTCAACCAGATCTCCGTTCAGAAAGCGGACATTCGAGACCTGATTGCGCTCTCCCCGGCTTGCCAGCGTGGAAAGCTGCTCATTGAAATAAGAGACCATTTCCGGCGTTGCCATATTCTGGAGCGAGCGGATGTCCTGAGTGTTCCAGGCTGCCTGAATGTTGAGCAGCAAGGTCTGAAAGGCCTGATAATCTGCAGTTCCGATGACCGGAGCTGGAGCGGAAGAGACGTTGCCAGCATTTCTTCCAGCAGGAGGAAAACCGGATATAGGGGCTGTGGTGCCTTGTCTTTGTCCGCTGAATTTACGGAACAGCCACATGCCAATTAGAACCAGCAGGCCAACCTGAATCATAAAGCCTA
>JAAYUA010000153.1 GCA_012517935.1 Acetobacter sp.
CACCATAGGGATCCGGCCGTGCCCGGTCACGCCATTTGTCGGTCCAGCCGATGGCTGGGCCGTTCAGCAGGGTGCCGCGATCGGCGGCATGTCCTAGTGCTGTGCCGAGTGCTGCGCCCATCGGTCCGCCCACAGCGAAACCGGCAACGCCACCGAAAAATTTACCCCAGACTGCCATGGCTCGATCCTATCATCGTCTGGAGCATTGCTAAAGACTTCTGAAAAAGAAGGGAGGCTGACGTGATGGGAGACAAGAAAAATCTGGATGAATGTTATGCGTTGGTTTGTCTTGGGATTGTCGATTGATCATCAGAAAGTGACTCCACCTGTTTCCCTGTAAAAGAAACAGGGTTGCTGTTTCGTCTGCGGTGCCTTGGGTGGGTGGGGGAGATTTGCAGCGAAAGTCGCGGGAAATTGAAACGTCTGAAAAATAAATATAGAGAGCGGCCCCGCCGGTTGACATTTTTCAGAAATATTACGGGTTGTATTTTTTTTCGGACAAATTCTAATAAAAGAAAAATAATTTTAATTTTTGTAATTTCTATGCGGAAAAATGTTTGAGAAATTTTTTTCACGCCGCGTGATGAGGGAGATTGAAGAAGGGCATGCTGGGTCTTGTATGAGCTTGCGGAGTCTGTCTTGCGTAAAACAGACACGGCGATTTTCAGGATCGATTTGATCGGCTCTGTGACTGCGACCATGTTGGATGGCACATCACTTTTGCCGGTCGGGGCTAAAACCCGTGGTGTGCTCGCTGTTCTGGCGATGGCCGACAGGAAGCCTGTTTCGCGCAAACTTCTGGCCGGGTTGCTGTGGAGTCAGCGGCCTGATGAGCAGGCGAGAGCCTCCTTGCGGCAGGAAATCCATAGATTGACGGAGGCTTTGAAGCCTCTGGGGGCGGATGCGATTGATGTTCAGCGTCATACGCTCGCCTTGCGTCCCGTGCTGACCAGCGTTGATATCGAGCGCTATCTCTATGCCAGTGGGGCAGCGTTGCTGAAGCTTCCCGAGATTGATGCGAGGTTGATGGAGAATCTGGATGGGATTGATCCAGCTTTTGATATCTGGCTGAGCGAACAGAGAGATCATTTCCGTAGACAGCTTATCGGCCGGTTTGAGGCCGGACTTCAGACGCTGACTGATTCCACGCTTCGGGCCGGGATGACGGCTCGTCTTTTGAAGCTGGATCAGGAAAATGAAGCGGCCTGGTGTGAATATATTACGACTGGATTTGCAAATGGAGACGGGCGTCGGGTCGCTGATGAATGCACTCATACATATAGAGTGATTCTGAAGCAGGAGCCTGGTGCCGGGATTCTGAATCTGATCGCAAGTTTACAGGCAAAAGGGGCAGTTTCTGACGTTGCGCCCGTTAAGGAGCAGGTGGGGTCTTCTCGCAAGCCGGTTTCCTCACCAAGGTTTTCTTCAGAACATGATCCAGCCGGCTCTGACTACGCTTTCAGCGTTGTCGTTGCCACTCCGGAAATCGCTGGGAACGCTGATATTCCTGCCGGTGTTGAGGATCTGCTGACGGACAGCACGATGGCAGGGCTTCTTGGAGCCGGATTTGCCCGCGTAATGCTGGAATGCGAGCAGGTATCCCCGGATTACGTGCTCCGCATCAAGGTCAGACAGCCCGTCAAGGGCACGCATGATCTGGGTGGTCGGATGAATGTCATGATGAATATTCAGGACATGAAGCAGGGGGGAGCGGTAATCTGGGGGCAACGTTTTGCGGTCCTGCCAGACGAACTCGAATCGCTTTGCTTCAGAGTTGCCTCTGAAAATCTCTGGAGGATGATGTTCGCTTCCGCACGTCGCATTGCGCCGCGCAAGATCGAGACATTGACGCCAGTGGAGATTGCCCTTCGTGCTCTGGCCTTGCTGATCCGGGGTGATTGTCAGTCGCAGATTGAATCGGAAGCCATCTTACGGGAAGTGCTCGAAAAATCTCCGGAGAATTCGTCCATCTATTTTGTCTGGACAGTGAACCGTCTGGTTGCCGTCTGGGACATTGGAAAGTCTGCTGGAGAAGAGGCGATCAAAGCGGCTCGGGCATTTGTGGATCGTGTGCCGGAAAGCAGTATTGGACGTCTATTGCTTGCCTGTGCATTGTTCTGGTTCGGGGAGAGGCGGGATGAGGGCTTCGCATTGGTGAGGGGGGCGGAAATGACGGCTCCTTTCCAACCTGAGTTGCTGCCCGTGCAAGCCTGTGAAGCACTGATTTCCGGCGAATTCGAGCATGCAACGGAGTTGATGCGTCGCTTCAGGGAAGAGGCTGCAGCTCATCCTCTTCTAGTTCTTTTCTATCCGTTTTTTGCTCTGGCGCTTATTCTGAGCAAAGCGCATGACGACGCGCTGATGTATGGTCGGATGGCTGTGGCGATG
>JAAYUA010000154.1 GCA_012517935.1 Acetobacter sp.
CGGAGCAAATGCCGCTTAGGTATCCCCTCATTCGGGGCGTGGCGCAGCCTGGTAGCGCGCTTGTTTTGGGTACAAGAGGCCCCCGGTTCGAGTCCGGGCGCCCCGACCATATTTATCTGGAGGCATAAGCATGCCGGCACGGATTTATAAGCAACCTAAGCCTGCTGGACAGTCTGGGTTGGCTGGCACTCAAGAGTGGGTGTTTGAATATGGGCAAAGTGCTGCCCGTACCCCAGACCCTTTAATGGGTTGGAGTGGTAGCACAGATTCAGTTTCTCAAATTCGGCTTTATTTCTCATCTTGTGAAGAGGCCGTTGCCTACGCGCAGCGCAACAAGATTGAGGCTCAGGTTGAAAAACCTGCAATGCGGCTAAAGCAGCCAAAAGTTTATGCAGAGAATTTTGCTGCAAACCGGGTGCAAAACTGGACGCATTGATTTTTTGGTTCGTGGTCTGTATCTGACATGTACCAGCGGGCGCCCTTAGCTCAGTTGGATAGAGCAACAGCCTTCTAAGCTGTGGGTCGCTGGTTCGAATCCAGCAGGGCGCGCCATTATTTTCCAAAGACTTACAAGTGGGAAAAGAATACGGAAGGTTCGAAGAACCCTCCATATCTCCGCTGCTCTGCATTTCCCACTGAACGAGTGTGGAAATCCATCCGACTACCCGAAAATCAGGAAGCCACTCCCTTCATTCAGGCGAGGACTCCCTCAGCCCCAGCGTCGCGCCGCTTTCCATATCAACCTCCTTCAAAGAAACCTGATAGCCCCAGAGATCGGCCAACGCTGACAATGTCAAAGCGGCATCCTTGTCATGAAGCAGTCGACCACTGCTCGTCCGATGTTCCAGATGCAGCGTTCTGCTGCCCTGCATGTCAGCGTGCACAATCTCCAGACCAACACTCCAGTTTGATGGGTCGTAGGAATCTGCAAGAACACGACGAATATCGCGATATCCGGCATCGTCATGTATGGCATCGACCAGAAAATAAGATTGCGCCGCATCATCCTCCAGTCGAAACATCCTGAAATCACGGATGACTTTTGGCGAGAGGAACTGACGAATAAAACTCTCATCCCTGTATTCGGCCCAAGCATGCCGCAATGTTTCAAGGGGCTGATTATTTCCGGCAATATCCGGAAACCAGAGACGGTCCTCCTCTGAAGGCGCAGTTGCTATTCTTGCAATATCTTTCATGATCGCAAATCCCAGAGCATAGGGATTGAAACTTGCGCTTCCCTGATCAAAACCCGGCTGATTGATGACATTGCTGGTCGAATGAAGCGCTTCCATAAACGCCGCATCGTCGATTTTTCCTTTTTTGTGCAAGCAGCTCATGATTTCATCATGAACCCATGTCGCACACCCTTCATTCATCAGCTTCAACTGAGGCTGTGGATGAAAATATTGTGCAATCAGACGGACAATCCGAATGATCTCACGTTCCCATGACGCCAGACGTGGTCCATGTTTTTCCAGAAAATAAAGAATATTCTCTTCTGGCAAACCAAGCTGACGACGTGCTGACAGATCTGCCGGATTTGTGCCCCCGGAACTTTCCTCCGCAGAGAGAGGAAGAGTCCTCCAGAGATCATTATAAGACTGATCTTCCCACGCACGCCGTTCCCGGGCACGTTCCTGCTCCGCCCGCAAATCCACACGTCGCGTGCCGCTATGCCGATGGACACCCTGCCCCTGCAACGCATGTGCCGCGTCCAGAACCCTCTCGACTGCACGCACACCATGGATTTCTTCACAGCGCGCAATATAACCTCTGGCAAATTCGAGATAGTTCAGGATTTGAGATGGCTCCGTCCATTCCTGAAAAAGACGATTATTCTTGAAAAAATGATTATGCCCGAAGGCAGCATGCGCAATCACAAGCGCCTGCATCGTTGCCGTGTTCTCTTCCATCAAATAGCTGATGCAGGGATCCGAATTGATCACAACTTCATAAGCCAGCCCCATCAACCCTTTGCGATAAGCGTTTTCATGGCTGACAAAACGTTTTCCATAAGACCAGTGGCGATAACCCAATGGCATTCCACTGGATGTATAGACATCCAGCATCTGCTCGGACGTAATGATCTCTATTCTATTGGAAAAGACATCAAGACCGAGTTCTTTTTCCGCAATTTCTTCAATAGCGTCATAGCAATTTCTGATGATCTGGAAATTCCAGTCCGTGCCGGAATAAAGAAGATCCTCTGTCATGACATCACACCTCCCCCAGCATTTTCACGAGGAGAAAAAAGATCCCTGAACACAGGGAATATTTCGCGCCTGTCACTGACCCGACGCATGGCCAGCCGGGGACAACGCGAAGCGACAGTGCCATAGCTGCGCCAGAGATCTGTTTCTCCACGAATGATCGCGCCCGATCCGGTCACCTCAATGTAAGCATAATACTGGACCACAGGCAGAATACCGTTTTCCAACAGATCGGCGGTTCTGGATGTGTCCGAAAGCGAGTTGTCGCCGTCTGATGCCTGAGCAACATAAATATTCCACTGCTGCGCCGGATACCGCGCCTTCTGCACTTTGATAACTTCCTCAAGCGCGGACGAAACGACAGTTCCACCTGTCCGTGGATCGTTGAAAAATGTCTCCTCATCGACTTCTTCAGCGCTTTCCGCATGCCTGATGAAAACCAGATCGACGCGCGTATAACGTTTCTCAAGAAAAATATGCAGCAGCAGGAAAAACTGCTTGGCAAGATCCTTCATGCGCTCGGTCATGGAACCCGAAACATCCATGATGCAGAACATGACTG
Source organism: Acetobacter sp. (assembly GCA_012517935.1). Lineage (GTDB taxonomy): Bacteria > Pseudomonadota > Alphaproteobacteria > Acetobacterales > Acetobacteraceae > Acetobacter. The sequence goes on from JAAYUA010000154.1 coordinate 2,773, forward strand.
CTCGCGTTGAAGGTTTTGGAACCTGCGCATAGCGACGAAACCGCAAATCCACGGGATCAACCCAGGGAATACGCGTCATACGCTGCCGCAATCTGATGCGCTGCTCCTGAAGTCCGGATAATTCGTCCAGCGCAATATCAGTGAGAGACTCTTTACTCTCAAGTTCCTGAATGCGCGCTTCCACTTCAAGAAGTTCCGCTGATTTCGGACGCCCAAGACCAATACGGCGTGCCATTGAATACCGCATCGTCCGCGCCAGATCGAGCTGCGATGGAGATCCATCACTGGAAAGACCCGCCCGAGAAGGCGATGTTGAATCTGTCGTCAAAATCTCGCGTTTCACAAGATCAGGAAGTTCGAGATCTCCAAAAAACAGATCCAGAAACTCATCCCGGTTCAACAGGAAACGATATGAGTCCTCTCCCCCACCTTCATCCCCGGCTTCCCCCTGCCCACTATCTCCTTTCCCACCTCCTGACGGCGGACGCCGCAGGCGATCACCTTTTACGAATTCCTTGTTCCCGGAAAGAACCAGATGACGAATGCCCGAGGTAAAAACGACATGAAACGTTGGCTCATGCAGGGCATCCGCAGGAATGGAAACGGAATTCCCCTCCCCCACCTGACGGATTTTTCCCTGAGATACGGCATCGCGCACGGCCTGCTGTACCGCACTTCGTGCACGTTCCAGAGCCCGACGTCTGTTTTCCATATTTTTACCGTGGGGATTGGATCGTCTGTCAATAATATCCAAGATGACACCCCCTTCAGGATGCCTCGGCCGGCTCTGAAACCAATGCGGCAAGGCATCCCTGCAATCATTCAGGCGGACTGACGAACACGCATATACCACTCGACAAGACGACGGACCTGACGTTCAGTATATCCACGCTCCATCATGCGTGACACGAATTCATCATGCTTGCGTTCCGTATCTCCATCTTTCTTGGAGCCAAAGCTGATCACCGGCAGAAGATCTTCCACCTGACTGAACATGCGCTTTTCAATAACTTCACGGATCTTTTCATAAGATGTCCATGATGGATTGCGCCCTCCATTGGATGCCCGGGCACGCAACGAGAACTTGACCACCTCATTCCGGAAATCCTTCGGGTTCGCAATTCCGACGGGTTTTTCTATTTTGGTCAGTTCAGAATTAAGAAGATCACGATTCATCATCTGACCTGTGTCTGGATCCTTGAAATCCTGATCCTCGATCCACGCATCTGCATAATCAAGATAGCGGTCGAACAGATTCTGACCATAATCATTGTAACTTTCGAGATAGGCTTTCTGAATTTCATTTCCAAGAAATTCAGCATAACGCGCGGCGAGTTCGGTTTTCAGCATCGCCAGATAAGATGTCTCAATCTCGGCAGGAAATTGTTCCCTACGGATCGAATTTTCCAGAACATACATGAGATGCACCGGATCTGCCGAAACTTCGGTCGAATCATGATTGAAGGTTGCCGAAAGCACCTTATAGGCAAAACGGGTGGAAATTCCGTCCATCCCTTCGTCCACACCCGCAGCATCACGATATTCCTGCATCGTCTTTGCCTTCGGATCAGTCTCCCTGATATTCTCTCCATTATAAATACGCATTTTTGCATATTGCGTTGAATTCTGATGCACTTTCAACCGTGACAGAACAGCGAATTGCGCCAGCATATCAAGCGTGTTGGGCGCAAGCGCAGCATTACCCAGAGCCGAACTGTCAATCAATTTGCCATAAATCAGCGCCTCTTCCGTCACTCTCAGGCAATAAGGCACCTTGATAACGCAGACACGATCCAGAAAAGCTTCATTGGTCCGGTTATTACGGAAACTCTGCCACTCAGCTTCGTTAGAATGCGCCAGAATGACGCCCTGAAAAGGGATCGAGCCAATATTCTCGGTGCCAACATAATTACCCTCCTGAGTTGCGGTCAGAAGTGGATGCAGCATCTTGATCGGCGCCTTGAACATCTCGACAAATTCAAGAATACCCTGATTGGCTCGATTGAGCCCGCCGGAAAAACTGTAAGCGTCCGGATCGTTCTGGCTGAAGCTTTCAAGCTGACGAATATCAACCTTTCCCACCAGCGCGGAAACGTCCTGATTGTTGTCATCCCCTGGCTCAGTCTTGGCAATGGCGATCTGACGCAGTTTCGATGGATGCATCCTGACCACCGAGAACCGTGAAATATCCCCACCAAATTCATCCAGCCGTTTCAGCGCCCAAGGGCTTGCAATCCCCGTCAGAACACGCCGTGGAATGTTGTAATCCCGCTGGAGCGCCTCCCCCATGATCGCAGGATCAAACAATCCCAACGGACTTTCAAAAACCGGGCTGATATGGCGACCGGCTTTCAGAACCCAGATCGGTTCACGCTCCATCAACGTCTTCAGACGTTCCCCGAGAGACGATTTGCCACCGCCCACCGGCCCCAGAAGATAAAGAATCTGCTTGCGCTCTTCCAATCCCTGTGCGGCATGACGAAAGAAGCCGACGATCTGCTCGATCGTCTCTTCCATCCCATAAAAGTCTTTGAAAGCCGGATAAGTGCGAACCGTCCTGTTCATGAAAATGCGCGACAAACGTGGATCACGGGACGTATCAACCATCACCGGATCACCAACCGCTTTCAGCATTCTTTCAGCCGCACTGGCATAGCAGGACGGGTCCTCGCGGCAGAGATCAAGATAATCCGCAAGGCTGACTTCCGTTTCCTGATACTGGCTGCGCATCCGGGCAGCGAGAGAAAACACGCCTGAATCTGAAGCCATCAGATATCCTCTCCGAAATTCTTTCCATCCGGAATTCCGGTATGGACGAGACCGGAACTACGATCCGCTTTTGAGATAAACCCGATACAAATTCCTGTTGCTCATCATACTGAAGTCCAAAATCACTCTTCCGGATTCAGTCTGTTGAATCAGTGATTTTTCATGCTCTGAAACCAGAAATGCACATGATGCATTTTCTGTCCCAATTTCAGGCTATCTAAAAAAAAATGCTCTTTTCAAGATAAATCGTCTCCATGTATTCAGGAGACAGCATCCTGTGGCGTTATTGACGCGTTTGTCAGCCACAGGAATGATGCGCAAAAAATCAGAACGAAATGCGCATTCCGTCAAAAGCCGGCTCAATCCCGTCCGGCAAATGTTCCTGCATCCAGTTCCAGTCCATAGCCGGCCCCATATGCGTCAGAACAGTGCGACGCGGCTGGATCCGGGCATGCCATTCAAGAACGCGTTCCAGCCAGGCATGAGAGGAATGAGGTTCTTTCTGGAAACAGTCCACAACCCAGACATCCAGACCCGTCAGACGATCCAGAACATGGTCACTGATTTCCACGACATCCGTGCAATAGGCAAAATTCGCGTGCCGGAACCCGAAGCTGTCGCTCAGACCATGATTTTGCCGGAAGACATCCAGTTCAAAATCAGCAATTTGAACGATGCTGTCCGCGTTCACAGGATGTGACACAAGCCCGGGACGAAAGAACTGCTCCGGTGTCCATGGCCGGAACGCATACGCAAAACGCTCCTCGATTTCATTCAGCGTCACCGCACTGCCCCACGCCTCTACAGGCTTCTGAAGCATCCAGTTCATCGCGCGCACCTCATCCAGACCCGCAATGTGATCAGCGTGCGCATGTGTGTAAAAAACGGCGTCGAAGCGCTCGATTCCGCAGTGGAGAAGCTGGTGACGGAGATCCGGCCCCGTATCGACCAGAAGATTTTTCTGCTCTCCCAGAAGGACGATCGACGAACGACTTCTGTGGTTTTCAGGGGTCGATGGATCACAGGTCCCCCACCGACCGCGCCCTCCATCCCCACCAATAATCGGCACGCCGGATGAACCGCCGCATCCCAGAATCACGACCTCTCGCAGGGGGGATAAGGCCATCCCCGCATCTCTGTCTGTTGCGATACGCTTCACGCCGCGGCCCGCTTGAACAAACGGAAGAAATTCTCCGTTGTCTGCGCGGCAAAGGCTTCAGGTTCCATGCCCCGGGTTTCAGCAACCTTCGCCGCCGTAAAGGCCACATAGCCCGGCTCGTTACGTTTTCCCCGTCTTGGCACCGGCGGCAGATAGGGAGAGTCTGTTTCCACAAAAATCCGGTCAATCGGCGCTGCGGCCGCAACCGAGCGGATGTCTTCACATTTCGGGAAAGTGGCAATGCCTGAAAAGCTTAAATAACCGCCAAGCGCCAATGCTCTCCGCGCCAGTTCCGGTCCTGACGCGAAGCAGTGCAACAGAAAAGGAAAAGCCCCGTTTCGTGCAGTTTCGTCTTCCAGAATGGCCCCGATATCATCATCCGCCGCACGGGCATGAATCACCAGGGGAAGACCGGTCATCCGTGCAGCCCCGATATGTGCGCGAAAATGCTGCTGCTGTAACGGACGGACTTCTTCTCCTCCATGAAAATAATCCAGACCGCTTTCACCAATCGCGATCACTTCCTTCGGTGTGGAAAGCGCGGCCAGAGCCTCGGCCGACAGAAGCTCCTCTTCTTCCACATGATCCGGATGGGTGCCGATCGCACACCAGATTCTCAGATCGGGCCGGCTATGACCCGTAAGCGCCTTCTGCTCTTCATGACGGGAAATCCGCGTTCCGATCGTTACCATCCCATCCAGACCTGCTGCCCGCGCACGATCGAGAAGCTCCGGAAGCTCCTCATGCGTGAAGTGGTCAAGATGGCAATGTGTATCGATCAGGCCAGTCATATCAGTCCGTATTCCTGCAAAATCCGCGAAAAGAGACTCACTGCCCCTTTTCGTCTTCTGCTTCAGTATAACGTGGGAAAATCCCTTTGGGCGCAGGCAACTCACGCCCGGCAGGCAGAGCCACACCAAGAGCCGCGAACGAACGCTCACTCTCCGACACGCCAAGCTGCGTCAGCATGCGGTCCATGCTTTCCGGCATCCAGGGCTGCAGAACGGTCGCAATGATACGCAGTGCATCCGCAAGCACGCGGAGCACATGCCCCATCCGCTCCGGATCGGTCTTTTTCAGAGCCCAGGGCGCCTGATGATCGATATATGCATTGCAGGCCCGGATTATCTTCCAGGTCTCTTCCAGCGCGTCGGTCAGAGCACAACGTCCAACCTGCTCTTCCATCAGCGAAGGAAGCAGTTCCGCCTGAGCCAGAAGATGCGTATCCGCTTCCGTCCGGGCACCTGCTTCAGGCAGGGCACCGTTGCAGTTGCGGGCAATCAGAGACAGGGTTCTCTGCGCCAGATTGCCAAGATCGTTGGCAAGTTCCGTATTCAGGCGATGAATGAAGGAACGACGCGACAGGTCACTGTCGCCACCGAATGGAACTTCCCGGATCAGGAAGAAGCGCACGGCATCGACACCAAATTCCGACACCAGATCGCGTGGATCAATCACGTTGCCAAGGGATTTGCTCATCTTTTCGCCTTCGACCGTCCACCAGCCATTGGCAAAAATACGTGAAGGCAGTTCAATCCCGGCAGCCATCAAAAATGCGGGCCAGAAAACCGTGTGGAAACGCGCGATATCCTTGCCAACAAGATGCAGATCAGCAGGCCAGAAAGCCATCAACGGATTATTCGTGTCCGGATATCCCAAGGCCGTCAGATAGTTCGAAAGAGCATCGAACCAGACATACATCACATGCTCGGGGTCATTCGGCACCGGCACACCCCAGCGAAAGCTGGTGCGGCTGATCGACAGATCACGCAGCCCCTGACGCACGAACGACATGATTTCATTCCGACTGCCGGAAGGTCCCATAAATTCGGGGCGCTTTTCATAAAGCTCCAGCAATCGGTCCTGATAAGCCGAAAGACGGAAGAAATAGGACGGCTCACGCACCCATTCGACAGGAGCCCCTGTGGGCGCAAGTTTCTGGCCATTCGGGCCGTCGATCAGCTCGTCTTCGCCATAGAATGCTTCATCACGCAGCGCATACCAGCCTTCATAGGCTCCCAGATAGATATCGCCACTGGCTGCGACCTTTTCCCAGAGCGCCTGCGCGCCACTCACATGGCGCGGCTCTGTCGTGCGAATAAAATCATCATAGGAAATCTGCATGGTATCCGCCATGGCGCGGAAATCAGCCGAAATTCGATCAGTAAAGGCCTGTGGCGTCTCTCCGGCGGCCGTTGCCGCCTGCTCCACTTTCTGACCATGCTCGTCAGTTCCGGTCAGGAAGTGAACCTGATCACCCGCAAGGCGACGAAACCGGGCCACAATATCTGCCGCCACAGAAGTGTAGGCATGTCCAATATGCGGCGCACCATTCACGTAATAGATAGGAGTAGTAACATAAAAACGACGTGTCATGGCGAACTCGCAACAGTCATGGCTTCAATCAGTGTCTCCTGCCGATCAAGACTGAAACGGGCAGTCTCGGAGGCAAGGCGACTTAACGTTTCCCAGAGCTGGGCATATCGCCCGGCCTGAGGATCTTTCCTGAGGGCATAAGCCCGTGCACGGTCCGCGACAAGATCAGTCATCTGCGTCAGAAACGCCATCGATGCCTGATCATCACGTGCAAAACGATCGGCGATCTCCACAGCTCGCTTGACGGAAACGCCGTCTATCGCCTCCATCGCCAGCACCCGCATTTCAGCAAACCCGTCTGCCAGCATGGTCATGGCGCGCCCAGGCGACCCACCAGCTTCTGCAATAACGCGGTCAAGATCCGCCAGCGCGGCCTCTGGCGCTTCCCGGGCAAGGACACGCCGCATTTCGGAATCCGTCAAGGCATGCAGTGACAACTGCCGACAGCGGCTCCGGATTGTCGGCAAAAGACGACCGGGACTGGTGCAGGTCAGAATCAGCAGCGCTTCAGGCGGCGGCTCCTCAAGAATTTTCAGAAGAGCATTGGCCGCGTTTCGATTCATGTGATCCGCGCCATCAATCACAACGACACGCCAGCCACCTTCCGCAGCCGTTCGTCGCATGAAGGCGCTGACCGGACGGATCTCGTCCGCCACAATCTCCCCCCGCAAGCGCCCACGTTTTTCATCGAAAGAACGCGCAATACTCAACAGATCAGCATGTGTCGCCGCCGAAATACGACGCCCTGCGGGTGAATCCTGCGCTTCTCCGCCCAGCACGATCCGCGCCATCATGAAAGCCAGCGCTGCCTTTCCCACCCCTTCCGGACCGGCAAGCAGCCACGCATGATGAAGACGCCCGGCCTGAAAAGCATGACGGAACGTTGCCAACGCCTCTTCATGACCTTCCAGAAACAGGGACGCTTCGCGCGGTACCTCCACTTCAACGTGTCCGCAGGAAAGTCAGGATCATTTCAGCCGCAATCTCCGTCACTTCGGGAATGGCACGGGCATCGGTTTCAATATGCCTGAAACGCGCTGGAGATTGCGCAGAAATCTGCTCAAATCCGTGTCTGACACGTTCATGAAACGCCAGTCCCGCCGTTTCATAACGATCTGTCGCGCCTCCGCGCCCTTCCAGCCGCTTGCGTGCGACTTCGGGTGAAGCAGAAAAGAGCAATGTAAGGTCCGGGGAAATTTTGATCAGCTTCTGCAGATCGTGGATCATCTCCAGAGTATCTGCCTCGCCTCCGGCACGACCATAACCCTGATAGGCCATGGTCGAGTCGGAAAAACGATCACACAGAACAATCCTGCCCGCATTCAATGCAGGAACAATCACGCGGTCGATATGATCGCAACGCGCCGCAAAATGCGTCATGATTTCTGCACGCGGAGACAATTCCGCTTCTCCGAACAGCAGAAGAGTGCGCAGTGCCTCCGCCCCCGGTGAACCTCCCGGTTCACGGGTCGTCAGGACATCATGCCCTTTCTGACGCAAGGCTTCAGCGACAAGCCGCAACTGGGTTGACTTCCCCGCGCCTTCTCCACCCTCGAATGTTATGAATGCGCCAGTCACAGGACTCAATGCGCGCCCAGACCAAGCTTGCGGGAGATGCGTCCACCAAAGCTCAACTGCTGCGTAGCGGCGCCCGCAACCATTGGAATGGAGAAATTCTGCCCGCCATCAATCTGGACAGTAATCGTGCCCAGCTTCTGGCCAATTGAGACCGGGGCCTTCACCGGACTGCTGTAATCAGCGGAGATATGCACTCTCGACTGCCAGCCGCGGGGCAATGTCAGAGACAGATCCTGACCCGCATTCCCCGGCACGCTCAGCGCTACGCCATTCCATACAGGAACCTGCGCAACATTTTCCCCGGCCTTCAGAAGGGTTGCCTTTTCAAAGCTGGCGAAAGCCCAGGCCAGAAGGCGTTCACCTTCATGAGCACGTTCATTTGAGGACGCCATACCATTCAGCGCCATCACCACGCGCCGTCCATCCCGCAAAGACGATGCACACAGACCATAACCGCCTGCATCCGTGTGCCCGGTCTTCAATCCGTCAGCCA
>JAAYUA010000155.1 GCA_012517935.1 Acetobacter sp.
GACACATTCCCCTGCACCAAAACCACGACAGGTTGCTGCGCCACAGCCAATGGATGCGCCGTTACCGTCAGACGCCATACCCCGAACAGGGCCCATAGCAGCAACACAGCTCCACCCGCCAGAAACTGACGCAAACCCAACGGCATCAGGCAGGCCAGAAGGACAGTAAGCAACGTCAGACCATCGACACCAATCCATGCTGCAGGCTGGATCATCACATCCCCCGCCAAACCATGGAACGCCCAGTCACTTCCCAGCGGATTCCATGGAAAACCGCTGAACAGATACAGGCGACTCATGTCGCAGACCGTCCATAAGCCTGCCAGTAACACCGCACGCCTCCAGCCATCTGGCGCCAACCGGCACAGCATGGCCGGAACGGCAGCAAAAGGTCCGAGAATCAATGCGCAGGCAGGAGATGCGAAAGGAACAAGCCACCAGAATTCGGCTGCACGGATCAGAATGGCGTTGGTCAGCCAGTATAATCCGAGCGTATGCAAGGCGAAACCGAATGCAAAACCGGAAAGCCCGGCTTCCGCCCATGTAGCTGACCGGCGGATTGCACGGAGCCAGAGAGGAAAAGCGAGCAGTAACAGCGGAACAAGATGCAGCGGTGGGAAAGTCAGCGCAGCCAGAGCGCCAGCGATCAGAGATGGCATGATGACAGAACGAAGCAGGACGCTCCTTCCTGAAGGAAACAGTGTCTTCATGCTCAATCCCGGATCAGAAAAAATATTGGAAAGTTACGCGGGGAATATCCGATTCAGTCCAGCGCATCGCGCAAACGACGCTCATAATGCCGATAATATTTATCTGCCATGAGTTCGCTTTTCACCAGAACGGCAACATCTGTGGTCCCGAACTGCGTATCGACCACCGCCCCATCTCCGACAAAACCACCCAGACGGAGGTAACCCTTGATCAGGGGCGGCAGACGGGCAAGGCAGGCGCGATGATCGAGCTGATGCGGATCCTGACGCAGCATTTCGACCCGACGCTCAGGCAACGCGCGAACCCGCAGGGCCGGAGGGGCAAGATGATTGTGGTAAAGATAGGTCAGTTCCGGTGACAGGGCTTCCGGATCCGTTCCCTGCAAGCTGGCACACCCGAACAACACATCAATCCGATGCAGAAAGATGTAATAGGCAATGCCCCGCCACAGAAGCTGCATCGCCGCACGTCCGCGGTAATTCAGATCAATACAGGAGCGTCCGACTTCAAGAAGACGGCCCGGAAAATCCGTCAGTGGTGAAATGTCGAATTCACTCTGGGAATAGAAATGTCCAACCTTCGCCGCGGCTTCATTCTGAAGCAGGCGATAGGTTCCAACAACACCTTCGGCGCCTGAAGAAATGGCATGATCGATGACGAGCAGATGATCTGCCACCTCATCAAATTCATCTATATCGCGATGGGTTCTCAATGCACGCTCGTCCGGACGCGCGCCCATTTCTTCATAAAATACCCGATAGCGCAAAGCTTGAGCGGCATCGCGTTCGGCATCACAGGATGCCAGGCGGACACCAAGATTGCCGGCTCTCAGTTCAGAAAACCCGGTTCGCTCCAGCTCCAGGGTTGAGAGCGAACCGACGTTACGAAGCTTTTCAGCATTCACCGTGAATTTTCCTTATGGTCCCTGCGACGGCCAAAAAGCTCAAGACGAAGGGAGACCAAGTCAAATCCAAGCCGGGCCGCAATCCGCCTCATCAGGGCTTCATGCTCCTCATCCTCGAACTCGACAACTTTGCCGGTCTCGACATCAATCAGATGATAGTGTCGTCCATCTTCTGTCGCTTCGTAACGTGCACGTCCGCCACCAAAGTCCCGACGCTCAAGAATACCTTTTTCCTCAAGCAGGCGCACAGTGCGATAAACTGTTGCTACCGAAATTTTCGGATCCAGCGCCGCAGCACGACGATAAAGCTCCTCAACGTCCGGATGGTCTTCCGCGTCTGACAAGACACGTGCAATCACCCGTCGCTGGCCGGTCATTTTCAGACCACTATCAATACACATCTGGCCGATGCGGGATTCCTCCACGCGACCTGCCTTACCCGCATTACTGCGCGAAGGAACACGTGCGGCTGTCATGTGAAACGATGCAAAGACATTACTGCGGTCACCCATACTTCTCGGCCTAGCCGAACTTCACGAAACTTGTCCACTGTTTCGACTCTCGTGAACAACTTCTTTATCCGGCCTGCATCCGCGAGTGAACACAATATCTTCAGGAAAGCCCCCTCAAATCAACCAAAAACAAGGATCTGCCATGGGGATTGCCTTCCGCAAAAATCCGGATCACGCTCCATCATGATGCAACAGACAGACACCCCCCTTCCCGAAGCCACACGCAATCTGGACATCACATCTGACGTCTGCCCCATGACATTCGTCCGCACGCGCCTCGCACTGGATGATATGGAAGCCGGGCAAACTCTTGCCGTCAGGCTGATGGAAGGCATGCCACTACGCAACGTCAAACGCTCCGCAGGCGCGCTCGGTCATGAAATAGTGACGCAGACAGACAATGGCGACGGAACCTTCACGCTGCTCATCCGGAAATGCCACGCGCCAGCGTGAGGCGCGTTTTTCATCAAATTTAATTTAGCCAGATTACCGTTACACCATCAGAATTATATTGCATCTTATGTCCGGTATGGGCTTCACTGCTTCCCGGCATGAGATTGGAGGAACGTATGAACTGGCGGTCGATGAAGTTTCTGTTGTCTTCCACATTCTGCGTCTCTCTGGCGATGACCGCATCCCGGGCACACGCTGCCCCCACTTCTTCTCCTGTCCTGCAGGCAGAAGTCAGCGATACAGCCACCCTGCCTCCAATCGGCCCGCACTGGTTTATTCCCTCCGCATCGGAAGAAACCTACCAGATCTATGATATCGACAAGGGTAAGGTTCTGGGCACAATCCCGGCGACAATGCTTGCGAACATCGTGATCGCTCCCGACAAGAAAAATTTTTATGTCGCGGAAACAATATGGTCACGCTCGGATCACGGCACACGTCAGGATCTGCTTCAGGTCTATGACGCCAAGACTCTTTCTCTCACGAAAGAGATTGAACTTCCCCCCCGCGCTCTGGCCGTATTCGCCGCTCAGGATTTTGCCGTCAGTTCGGACAATAAATGGGGCTTCATTTTCAACATGAGCCCGGCAACGTCAGTCTCTCTCGTCGATCTGAAGGCCGGGAAAGTCGCGCAAACCGTTGATATTCCGGGCTGCGCCCTTGTCTACCCGTGGAAGACCGGAGGATTCTCGAGACTCTGCGGCAATGGATCGCTGACCAATGTCGCCTTCGATGGCGGCTCCCCAACCGTGACGCACACCAAACCATTCTTCGATTCAAACAACGATCCGGTTTTTGAGCAGGCCATCGTGGATCAGAAAACGGGTCAGGCCATTTTCATTTCCTACACAGGCAAGGTGTACACAACCGTTCTCGGACCAGACCCGAAAATTTCTGCGCCCTGGTCGCTGCAGGAAGCTGCAGGCCTCCCTGCCGTCGGAACCGGGGTACAGGAACTGGCCTGGCGTCCCGGTGGACAACAGCCCTTCGCCTGGAACGCCGCAAAGGGAGAGCTGTTCGTCCTGATGCATCCGGGCAACCACTGGTCACACAAGACTGAAGGCTCGCAAGGCTGGGTCTTCAATGTGGCAGAGAAAAAACTGTTGCGGCGAATCGATCTTCCACAACCGGCCAGCGGCATTGCCGCCAGCCCTGACAATGACGCACTTCTTTACGCCACAGGCCATAGAGACGGTCCTATCACTGTCATCAATTCCTCAACAGGCGACGTGATCAAGACCATACCGGCCCGTGTCGGAGCAATGTCCATCGCACCCGGACTGTGACACTCCACTCATGGATAATATCCTTCTGGCATCACAGACACTGACTTGGCTGCTTCTTCTGGCCACAGGCGCCGTGACTCTGCTTCTGTCCAGACGCGTCCGTGCTTTTTATCGGGTCGTTGCGCCGGCTGGAGCACTCATGACCAGCGGGGGGCTTCCGAGTGGAGCCGTTATCCCCACGGCATCGCTGACAGCGATGGATGGTTCCACCATCTCCATCGGGGGGAAACAGGCGACATCGCAGCTGATACTGTTCGTCTCGGAATCCTGCCCGATTTCACGAAAGATGATCCCCATTGCGCGGGAATTCTGTCGTTCAGAAAATATCGACCTGCTCTTTTTCGGGGATGACCGGGAAGACATTCAAACAGCGTTGATTCAGGAATTTGGCCTTAACCCGACGCGTTTCATCAACAGCGAAAGCTATGGCCGCACAATCGGCATCGACAAACTGCCTTACGCCTTGCTGGCGGGGCAGGATGGACGCCTGATCGCACGCGGTCTGGTCAACAGCCGCGAGCATCTGGAAAGCCTTATGACAGTTCAGGAAACCGGATTTGACACCGTTCAGTCCTGGCTCGCCACACGTGATGCCCGAACGGCTTGAGAGAACGCGATTTTTTTCCGCACAGTGACCGGAGTGACAAAAATGACGGCATCGCTTTTTGACAGGCTGGGCGAAAAAGCAGCCCGCTATCTCGCCAGTCACGCCTCCCGACGCGGCGTTCTGGGCAAGGTGGGAACAGCTCTGGCAATCGCCCCAGCCTTCCCTCTTCTGCCTGTCTCACGCGCTGAAGCCGAAGAAAAACCGGTTTCAGCCAGCCTGACCGATTTTGAACGAAAGGCTCAGACAAAAGATCCGGACAAATGCGATTACTGGCGTCACTGCGCCATTGATGGCGTGTTGTGCGGCTGTTGCGGCGGTGGCGTGCATACCTGCCCGCCCGGCACAGAACCGTCTCCGGTCTCATGGATCGGCACATGTCGAAACCCGGCTGACGGCCTTTCCTATGTCATCGCCTATCGTGACTGCTGTGGTCGCGCGACCTGCAATGCGCCAGCCGACTGTGACTGCAACACAGCGGATCGTGAAATGCCGATCTACAAGCCCCAGACGAGCAACGATATCATCTGGTGCTTTGGCACGAAATCAACAACCTATCACTGCTCAACTTCAGCCATCATCGGTAAAGCCAGCTAAATCCCCATGCGCTCCGGCACCTTCGCACGTGTTCTGTCCATCGCCCTTCTGTGTGTCTCCGCACCACGGTCTCACGCAGCGGGACAGAACATCCCCGCACCCGTCGTTCCCGCTGTGCAAGGGCATTATCTGACCGGCTGCGGTGGCTGCCACGGGATTCAGGGACATTCGGGCCGGATGGCTGTTCCGGATCTGGCGGGCGCCGTCGGATGGTTTCTTTGCGCTCCATCAGGACGAGATTACCTCATCCGTCTTCCCAATGTCGCTTTTGCCAATCTTTCCGATGAAGACCTGACAGCGATGATGAATTTCATCGTTTTCACATTTGGGAAAACGACAGTGCCGAAAGGCAGTCTCCCTTTCACCACACAGGAAATCGCTGCCGCCCGACAACACCCTTTTCAGGGAACGAGCATGCATATCTACCGCGATGCCGTCGTCCGGGACGTCATTCGCGCGTGTCCCGCCGCATCCCCTCTGCATGATTATGATCTGGGGCAGAATAGAAACGAGGTCCATAACGGCACCTCCCTCCCTGTTGGCGAAGCCCAGCATTTATAGAGACGCATCAGCCGGTAAAACATAAAAAACTATTTATAAGACTGATATAATTTGTAATATTATTGACCTGAAAATTAATTCTATTCTCGAAGAGAATTAAAATATGAATGGAAAAATCAAAAACAATAGAGATGTTTTTCAAAATGAACTCAAATTATTATCATGACCAAGCTGATATTATTCTGAAACATATCCATAATAACAGCAGGATCCATATTTTCATCGATGATGAAAATACCCCAATGGCTATAGCATAACGCTTCATCAATATGTCAGAAGACACTCATGTCATATCCCCATGGCATCCGAGCGCATCCTTGCACTCAGCTTTGTTCGTAAAGACAGAGATAA
>JAAYUA010000156.1 GCA_012517935.1 Acetobacter sp.
AAGCGGGTATTCGCGCAGCATAAATGTCTGTCTCCGTTTTCGCACGCTGAGGTTCCATGACCGAAGATCCCGATATCCTGCGCAAGGAATGCCAGGCCGCGCTTGCCGCCGCTGCTGATCTGAAAAGCTGGGATGCTGTCCGCGTTTCATGGCTGGGTAAGTCCGGTCGTCTGACCGGGTTACTGAAGCAGCTTGGGGGCATGCCTCCTGATCTGCGTCGGCAGCGTGGTGTAGAACTGAACCGTCTGCGCGATGATCTGACGCATGCGGTCACGGCGCGTGGCGAGGCGCTTGAAAATCAGGCCCTTGATGCGCGTTTGCGTGCGGAGAGTGTCGATATCTCCATGCCGGTTCCGCAGCGTGGACGCGGGCTGGTTCACCCGGTGAGCCAGGCTGTTGAAGAGATTACGGCGCTTTTTGCCGCGATGGGTTTTTCGGTTGCCGAAGGCCCGGATATCGAGACCGACTGGCATAATTTCTCGGCCCTGAACACGCCCGCGCATCATCCTGCGCGCACCGATCAGGACACGTTCTATCTTCCCCCGGTTGAGGGGAATGAGACGGCACGCGTGTTGCGGACACAAACATCAGGCGTGCAGATCCGCACCATGCTGTCGCAGAAGCCGCCAATTCGTATCATCGCACCCGGACGGACCTATCGCGCCGATCATGATGCGACCCATTCACCGATGTTCCATCAGTGTGAAGGTCTGGTGATTGATCGCGACATCACGCTGGGTCATCTGAAAGGCTGTCTGACGGGCTTTTTGAGAGCATTCTTCAACAATCCGGATCTTCCGGTGCGTTTCCGTGCGTCTTATTTCCCGTTCACAGAACCCTCGATGGAAGTCGATATTGGCTGGTCACGTCGGACGGGCGAAATCGGTGCGGGTGAAGACTGGCTCGAAGTTCTGGGCTCAGGCATGGTCCAGCCCCGTGTTCTTGCGAATTGCGGCCTTGATCCCCGGGAATGGCAGGGTTTTGCGTTCGGGATGGGGATCGAGCGTTTGGCGATGCTCAAGAACGGTATTCCCGATCTGCGCTCTTTCTATGAAAGCGATGTAAGATGGCTGACGCATTTCGGCAGCAATCCTCTGATGCCCGCTCTTTTGCATGAAGGTCTGTGATCAATGAAATTCACGCTTTCCTGGCTGCGTGAGCACCTTGAGACACAGGCGACGCTCACTGAAATCTGCGACACGCTGACGAAAATCGGTCTTGAGGTCGAATCTGTTGCTCAGCCCGGCGCGGCTCTGGCTCCGTTTCGTACGGCGCAGATTCTCGAAGCCGTTCAGCATCCGAATGCAGACCGTCTGCGCGTCTGTCAGGTCGATGCAGGGCCTGAACTGGGGACCGTTCAGGTTGTCTGTGGGGCTCCGAATGCACGCCCCGGTATCTCCGTGATTTTTGCCCCTCCCGGCACTTATGTTCCCGGCAGCGATATTACGATTAAGGCTGGTAAAATCCGTGGTGAAGCCAGTGGGGGAATGCTCTGCTCCTTCCGTGAGCTGGGTATTGGTGAAGAAACCGCAGGCATTGCCGAACTTCCGGCAGATACGCTGCCCGGACAGTCCTATTCCGATTTTGCCGGCATGGATGATCCGGTGATCGAGATTGGTGTCACGCCAAATCGTGGTGATGCCTTGTCCGTGTATGGCATTGCTCGCGATCTTGCTGCCGCTGGTCTGGGACAGTTGAAACCGTTCATGACAGAAACGGTTGAGGGCACATTCCCTTCACCCGTTGTGTGGAAGACGGAATGGCCGGAGGCGTGCCCCTGGGTTCTGGGACGGACGATCCGTGGTGTTCGCAATGGTCCGAGCCCTGAATGGTTGCGTCGTCGTCTTGAGTCGATCGGACTGAGTCCGATTTCGGTGCTGGTGGATATCACCAATTTCTTCACCTTCGATCTTGGGCGTCCGCTCCATGTATTTGACGCCGGAAAGATTTCCGGCGGGACTCTGACAGTCTGCCGTGGTGCGGGTGAGACATTCACGGCGCTGAATGGCCGCGAATATACCGTCACGCCGGATGATTGCGTGATTGCGGATGAGGCCGGAGTGCAGTCTCTTGCCGGTATCATGGGAGGAGCAGCGACCGAGGTCACGGACGAAACGACCGATGTGTTCGTTGAATGCGCGTTGTTTGATCCTGTGCGTATTGCGTTGAGCGGACGTCATCACACCATTCATTCCGATGCGCGGTATCGTTTTGAACGCGGCGTGGATCAGGCCTTCCCTCCAGCGGCGCTGGAAGCGGCGACGCGGATGATTGTCGATCTTTGTGGCGGTGAAGCCAGCGAAGTTGTGTCAAGTGGAACACAGCCTGCATGGCAGCGTCAGGCTTCGCTGCGGTTCGAGCGGATTGCAGGGCTTGGTGGGATTGAGGTTGCGCCAGCGAAAGCTGTCAGCATCCTTGAGCATCTTGGCTTTGAACTTTGTGAACAGACATCCGAAAAGGCTGTTTTTTCCGTTCCGTCATGGCGAAATGACGTCGCTCAGCCGATTGTCCTGGATCCTTCTCCGGACATGACGGCAGAACGCCGTCAGGAAATGGAAATTGCTGTCAGTCTGATCGAACCGGAAAGCGATCTGGTCGAGGAAATCCTCCGGATACACGGTCTGGATCAGGTGAAGGCCATTCCCCTGCCAGCTCTCGACGGTCTTCCGACCCCGGCCTGCTCCGTCGCGCAGTCGCGTCGATCCTTGTCGCGGCGGATACTTGCTGCGCGTGGTTTGACGGAAACCATCGGCTTTTCTTTCGTTGCGTCTGATCAGGCCGCGCTCTTTGGTGAAGTCCGGGACTCTCTGCGCCTGTTGAATCCGATCGCAGCTGATCTTGATCAGATGCGCCCGACGCCGCTGGTCAATCTTTTGCTTGCGGCACAGAAAAACGCGGCACGCGGCTGGGCTGATGTCGCCCTGTTCGAAGTTGGTCCGGCTTTTTCCGAGACCGGACAGCAAATGATGACGGCCGGTATCCGTGCCGGATATTCCCCGCGGGAGGTTGGTTCCCCGGCTGTCGCGGCAGGTTTTCTTGAGGCGAAAGCAGATGCATGGGAAATCCTTGCGTCCTGTGGCGTGCCGATGGATGGTGTGATGTCGACGGCAGACGCGCCGGATTATTACCATCCGGGCCGTTCAGGTGTTCTCAGGCAGGGGCCGAAGCTTGTTCTTGCGCATTTTGGCGAACTGCATCCCCGGATGCTGCGCAAACTGGGCTTTGAGCAGCCTGTTGTCGCCTTCGAGGTGATGATGGATGTTCTGCCTGAGCAGAAGCGTCGTCGTCGTGCAGCGTTCAGTCTTTCTCCATTACAGCCGGTGCGTCGTGACTTCGCGTTTGTCGCGGATGTAGATATGCCGGTTGAAACGATCCTGAAAGCTGCCCGCAAAGCAGATCGTGCGCTGATTGCGGACGTTACCCTGTTCGATATTTATCAGGGTGAGAGAATGCCTGAAGGCAAGAAATCTGTCGGGATTGAAGTGACGATCCAGCCTGGGGATATCAGCCTGACGGATGCGGGGCTGGAAGAATTGTCGGGACGCGTGGTCGCAGCTGTTACAAAAGCTTCAGGTGCGGTTCTGCGTGGATAGGCACGGGAGCAGGTCGCAGGCATGACGCTTGCGGATGTGAGTGATATAGGGTCCTGAATGACTGAGAACACGCCGTTTCATCCGGCCCTGCTGCCAGCAGGGTTTGTCGATCTTCTGCCGACTGACGCACGGGATGAGGCAGAAGGGACAGAAACGCTCATGACTGTCTTTGACAGCCATGGGTATGAGCGTGTGCGTCCGCCTCTTCTTGAGTTCGAGGATACGCTTCTGGCCGGTTCAGGAACGGCCCTTGCGGATCAGGCATTCCGGATGATGGATCCCGATACGCGGCGGATGATGGCGCTGCGTCCGGATATTACGCCTCAGGTTGCGCGAATCGCTGCGACACGTCTCGCGGCTTCCCCGCGTCCTTTGCGTCTTTGTTATTCAGGGCAGAGCGTGATTGTCGGGGGCAGCGCCGCAGCTTCAGAAAGTGGCCGTCAGCTTGGTCAGGCTGGCATCGAACTGATCGGTCCCGACAGTGCGGCGGCGGATGCGGAAGTCGTTGCTGTCGCGGCCGAAGCGATTTCCTGTCTGGGCGTAACGGATGTCAGCTTTGATCTGACGATGCCGCTTCTGGCACGGACGATTATCGACAGCGCGAATCTGACCGCTCAGGCCCGGACAACCCTGGTTCATGCTCTGGACCGCAAGGACGCCGCAGTCGTTGCCGCGACGGGTGGGTCTGTTGCCCAGGTTCTGATTGCCCTGTTGCAGGCTGCTGGACCAGCGGACCGAGCGTTGGAGGTTCTGGCAGGACTTGATCTGCCACAGGAAGCACGGCGGCATAGTGAGCGTCTGGCGGCGACGGCTGCTGAGATCAGGCGCCGGGCGCATGGCATTCGGCTGACGGTTGATCCGGTTGAATTCCGGGGATGGAATTATCATACGGGTGTCTGTTTCACCGTATATTCAGCTTCAAGCCGGGAAGAACTCGGGCGTGGCGGTCGTTATCTGTGTAACGATAATGAACCGGCATGCGGCCTGACCCTGCGACCTGATGCCCTGTTCCGCGTTGCGGTTCCGCGTCAGGGACGGTTGAGGGTTTTTGTTCCAATGGGTGAGGACGTCGAGGCGACTGAGCGTCTGCGCCGGGAAGGATATGCAACGCTGGCTGCTCTGGAGCCTGTTGCTGATGCAAAAGGCGAGGCGCGTCGTCAGGGATGTTCGCATCTGCTTCAGGGTGGTGTGCTGAGCGCATTGGACTGACCTGGGTTTTTTGGCCGGATTTCAGCTTTTATATTTACCGCTCCTGAACGGAACGGTTTTGCGGGAGAGCAGTGTTATGTCGAACGTCACGGTGATCGGGACGCAGTGGGGCGACGAGGGTAAAGGCAAGATCGTTGACTGGCTTGCAAGTCGCGCTGATGTCGTTGTCCGTTTTCAGGGCGGGCACAATGCAGGGCATACGCTGGTCGTCGGGGAACAGGTTTACAAGCTGTCGCTGCTGCCGTCAGGTCTTGTGCGCGGCAAGACGGGTGTGATTGGCAACGGTGTTGTCGTTGATCCGGAAGCACTGCTGAGTGAAATCGCTCGTGTGACGTCCCAGGGGCTGAAAGTCACGCCTGAAACACTGCTGATCGCAGAGAACGTGCCGCTGATCCTTCCTGTTCACGGTGCTTTGGACCGCGCACGTGAAGCTGCCCGTGGGGATCGCAAGATCGGCACGACCGGTCGCGGCATTGGCCCGGCTTATGAAGACAAGGTTGCGCGTCGTGCGATCCGTTTGTGCGATTTGACGGAGCCGGAGACACTGGACTGGAAGCTGGATGAGCTTCTACTTCATCACAACACCCTTCTTGCAGGTCTGGGAGCACCGACCTTCGAGAAAGCGGACCTGATGAAGCATCTGTTGGATATTGCTCCGAAGATTCTGCCGTTCATG
Source organism: Acetobacter sp. (assembly GCA_012517935.1). GTDB lineage: Bacteria > Pseudomonadota > Alphaproteobacteria > Acetobacterales > Acetobacteraceae > Acetobacter. The sequence goes on from JAAYUA010000156.1 coordinate 5,479, forward strand.
GCTGCGACCTGGGACATTCTGGAAGCAGAGCGACGGAAGGGAAGCCGGATTCTGTTTGAAGGCGCCCAGGCCGTGATGCTGGACGTTGATCATGGCACTTATCCTTTTGTGACCAGTTCCAACACGATTGCTTCCAATGCCGGGACGGGTTCTGGAATGGGACCGGGTGCTGCCGGTTTTGTGCTGGGTATTGCCAAGGCTTATACGACCCGTGTTGGTGAGGGACCATTCCCGAGTGAACTGCATGATGAAATCGGGCGTCAGCTTGGTGAGCGCGGGCATGAATTCGGCACGGTAACAGGTCGTCCGCGTCGTTGCGGATGGTTCGATGCCGCGATGGTGCGTCATGCCGTGCGCGTTGGTGGTGTCAGCGGTATTGCTCTTACAAAGCTGGATGTTCTCGACGGACAGAAAGAACTTTGCATCTGCGTCGGTTATGAACTGGATGGAAAACGGGTTGATCGTTTCCCGTCCTCTCCAGCTGCTCAGGCACGGGTGCGTCCGGTTTTTGAAACTGTGGAAGGATGGAGCGGTTCTACGCGTGGTGCGCGTAGCTGGGCGGATCTTCCGGCAGAGGCCATCAAATATATCCGTCGGATCGAGGAACATATAGAAGCGCCGGTGACTTTGCTGTCCACCAGTCCTGAACGTGATGACACGATTCTGATGAAAGATCCGTTCGATTCCTGATTCGTCAGGAGTGTATTAACTGCTGACCGGTAATCTGCGTTCAAACGACGGAGATAAAGCCGGTCAGGATGGATCAGGACGATGATGTTCTCTCTGAGGAGAACAAGGCAGAAGAACTCGTTGTTGCGGGTCGATATGTCGTCAGCACAACCATTAAGGCCGGCACGCTTGCCGGCTGTCCTGCATTTGCCGCGCGTGACAGGCTTTCGGGATCAGGCAAGGTTCTGGCCCTTGCTCCCCCGGCCAATGCTCCGGTCAGCGCTTCTTTTCAAAAGATATCCCTGACGCATTCGCCAGCCTTGTTGTCATTTGATGCGATTGACGACAGTTCAGGCGCCTTGTGGGTCATCACGACCGTGTCGGACTCCTTCCGTCCGTTGAGTGAGTTCAATCGGACCTGGAGCGAACAAGCCGTCAGGGAAAAAGTGCTGCGGCCTTTTGCTGCGGTATTGAAGGCTTTGCAGCTGGTTGGGGAAACGCATCGGGGCATACGTCCGGATAACGTATTTTTCTCGGAAAATGAGAACCGCTTTATGCTTGGTCCGGGGTGTCTCAGCTCTCCGGCGCGTTATCAACCTTCCATTTTCGAACCTTTGTCGTCAGCCCTGTGCCCACCTGTAGGGCGTGGGGGTGGTTCGATTGCGGATGATGTTTTTTCTCTTGGTGTGCTGGCTGTTTATCTTTTGTCAGGACGGCTTCCGGCAGAATTGACGTCTGCATCGGAAGAAACAGTTCTTCAGAAACGTCTGGCTGAAGGCAGTCCTGAAGTTCTCATGCCGGAACTTCAGATTTCCCCGCAGATGTCATCCATGATTGCCGCCATGCTGTCGGATGAAGCTTCCGCACGTCCTTCCCCTTCGGATATTGCGGATCATTCTATTGGCAAGATTTTCAGACCGCGACGCCCTCATGTTGCTCTGAATCCGCTGATGCTTGGAGATATTCCGATCCGGAATATTTTCATGCTGCTCTGGCATGGCATGCGCAACCAGGCAGCGTTCTCCGATTTGATTATCCGGGGTGTCGTTGAGCGCTGGATTGCCTCCGAGCTTGGGTTGGCAACGGAAGCCCGCATCATCGGAGCAACTGCGCGACAATTGGAAAGCGTTCGTCTGACCTCTCTGTCAGAAAGACAGTTTCTGGATATCATTCGTATGCTGGCTCCGGATTTTCCGTTTTTCTGGAAAGGTCTGTGGTTTTGGCCGGACGCCTTATCTTCTCTTGCTCTGGCAATGACGTTTCATGAAATCAATGAATATGACACGGCGATACGGAGCGCGCTTTATTCTTCGGACATAGCAAGTCTTGCTGATACGGGAGATGATGAGGATTTCAGCAGGATTTCACGTCGTGCCTATCGTCTGGTTGGCGATAATGGGCAAAATAACGATGATGGGATCTGCGCATTCATTTATCTGTCGAACCCGCTTCAGCCATGTTTGTCTTCTGAAGTTACGAAGGAGCGTTTTTCATCTGTTGATGGTTTGATGACGTGGCTGAATGCAGGGGAGCAGAGGCATCATGGTCAGGAGACAATGGGGTTTCTGGATCGGAAACAGGTGATTTTTATGCTTTGCCGCAGTGTCGAAAAAGGTTTCTGGCAGGCGGAAAATATTTCCAGAATTTCAGGGAAGGGAAGCTGGCTCACCGATTTGAGGTTCGTTGCAATTTTACAAAGAGTGATGAATTGCGGGCCATTGTGTGGTGTCGCGCATAAATTTCTGTCTCATCTTGATGATGAACTGAAGCGCTGGAAAAACATGCATGTCCGTTCACAGAAAATCGAACAGCTGACCAAGGCGGCCCGAGATGGAGATCTGAGTGCAATGTCTGCGGTCCTTGCGGACACGGATGGTTTTGCAACGGATCGGTCGGCGTTTCTGAATGCATGTGAAGAGATTGCTCTTCTGGAGCATGAGTTGATATCCCTGGAGCATACTTCCGGATTTTATGTCACGTTCCGGGAAGCTGACATAGAACAGATGACGACAGCTTTCGGCGCTATGCTCGCGGTCATTTCGATCTGTGTGGAGGCTCTCCTGTGACGACCAGTGCACTGTCCAGCCGCGAAAATATGATAAAAATCATAGCAGGAATTGCAGCCGGGTTTGGTCTGGCACTCTATCCAGCCTATGTCATCCTGACAGTCATTCTTTGCGTGCCCGTGATTATCGCCTTTGTTGCGGGTGGCGAAAAGGGCGGAAGAATGGCCTGGTTCATGCTTCCCTATGTGGTGGCGGCGGCGGTGCATCCATTTCATCAGCTGTGGAATGGATATGGCGACATCACCTGCATGTTCTCAATTTTGACGACGTCTCCGGCAATCCCTGAAGTTTGGCTCGCCGCTGCGTCAGGCTGGCTGGTTCCCGAATTTCTGGCGACAGGAAGCCGGATTGGTGAAATGGTCCGAATTTATCGACGTCGTCATGTCGTGACCGCGCGGATCAAAAAATTGCAGGCAGAATGGGATGTTTCAAAACCTGCAAGAAACGGCGGATCGTGAGATCCGCCTTGTCAGAGCACTGAAGGTTACAGCACAGGAGTTGCAGGAGGAATGCCTTTGCGCAACGCCAGACCTGTCTGAACCCAGCTGACACCAGCCACGATAAGTTCAAAGGCGACGAGCGTGCCTGGAAGCCACAGTCCGGACCATGGAAGCATCATGTAAAGACCCAGGCCAACCATAATGCTGACCAACCCGGAGAGAAGACCGACCCACCATCCGGGCAATCCGTTCATTTTCGTTGCAATGACGCAGCGGATCGTTCCGCCGATGACAAGGCACGCTGAAATGAAAATAGTGATGACGATGGAGCCTGCTGCGGGTTCTTCGATCAGCATACCGCCGCCGATGATGTAGAGGATGCCTCCCAGCAGGGAGAACAGGAAGGCGCCCCATTCACGGACTGCGAATGCATGGATGCATTGGAATACGCCTGCAATCAGCAGCAGGATGCCGATGAAAACGGCGCTGGCCAGACTGACTGAGACAGCATCAATCCAGGCGAGAGCGCCGAGAATGATGCTGATGAGGCCGAGAATGACGAACATGCCCCATTTATGCGTAAGATCAGTAAACATCTTAAGAAACTCCTGTCAGGTCTTTATGACCTGCAACGAACACATGCATTCCAGACATGGAGCAAAGGAGAGAGCATAACCAGCATGAAGCTGGAAAGTTTCTCTCTTCAAAGACCTGCGTTGGTTCTGGATAATAGATTCAGACTGATTCTGCTTTCCAGTTTTTTGTTTTTGTAGCCTGCCCGATACCGGGGTTGAGGCAATTGCAGGGGTCGAGGGAACGGTAATGCGCCAGAACCTCGTCTGGAGCCTGATACAGATGACCGAAATTATGTTCGGCAGGATATCGGGCACCGCGCTTGTCCAGAAGTTTCAACATGCGGTGCTCAAGGTCGAGACAGTCGATGCCTTTCCTGACGACATAGTCCTGATGCATCACGTGGCAGAAGAAGTGTCCGTAATAAAGTTTGGCGACAATATCGTTTTCAATATCGTCAGGCAGGGTTTCAAACCAGGCCTGATCATTGCGACGCAGCGCAACATCTATGGCGACGATATCTTCAGTTGTGCTCTGATGAATTGCACGATAACGGATGGCAGCGCCCGCAGCTGCAAATCTGTGTAGCATGGCGCGAGATGCCTCGTCAGGAGAACATTCGAAATAGTCTCCAGCAAGGTCACCTGCCCAGGATTGCAGCCATGAGCGTGTCTGGTCGATCAGGTTTTCACCGACTTTCAGAATCAGGTGATGTTCATATCTTTCTCTGAACTCATACATCCGGGGAGAAAGATGTTTTGGAAACAGGTTGCTGGCAGCCTGCATCAATCGATCGGACATGAAGGAAGGCAGGAAGCCTAGTTTTTCGCAGAAAACATCGAATTTTGATTTGAGGGCAAAGAGCTTCGGAAGACGGCGGGTTCCGAGCAGCCTGATGGCGAGGAACGTATCCTTGCCGTATTTTTCAGCAATATCGAAGGCATCGCGGTGGAGATATTCTCCGGAAACGGGGAGTTCAGGAAATTCTTTCAGAATATGTCTGCGAATATTTTCAAGTTGGTTGGTGTCATTCGTGCCGATATAGAAAACCGCAGTCTTGCGATCCGCTGGAAAAGTATCGAGGCGCACAGCGAAGAGTATGACTTTTCCGGCGCAGCCAGCACCTTCAAAAAGACGGCGTGTATCTGCATTGAAACGTGCAGGTGTGTCGGCGTCCACATCACGAATATGGGTGATGTAACCGCCATCATGACCCTGCGCTGCTGTGTGATGGATCGTTCCCGCTGGATAATTCCCGGCCTCTACCCGTTGCAGGATTTCTTCCGGATCATCCCCCAGATCGATTCCGAGGTGATTGACCAGCTTCAGCTCACCATTTTCATCGACCCGGCCAAACAGGGCCATTTCAGTATAGGCCGGGCCACGTTGAATGAGCGCTCCCCCGGAATTGTTGGAAACACCACCGAAAACGGAAGCGCCGATGCAGGAGGAACCGATAACGGAATGAGGTTCGCGGCCAAGTGGTGTGAGACGGTTTTCCAGTTGGTCGAGTGTTGACCCCGGAAGACAGACAACCTGCTGCCCGTTTTCAATGACATGGATGGTTCGCATTCTCAGCGTGCTGATGATGACGATGTCCCGGTCATATGTGGAACCATCCGGTGTTGATCCACCAGTCAGACCCGTATTGGCGGCCTGCATGATGATGATCTTGCCGTTTTCAACGCAGGCTTTTGTCGTACGCCAGAGTTCGATGAGAGAGCCCGGAGATACAACGGCAAGAACATCGCCAAGGCCAAAACGGAATCCCTTGCGAAAGCGAAGTGTTTCATCGGGGGTGGTCAGGACATGGCTATGTCCGTTGATGGTCTTGAGGCGCGTGATGAAGTCAGTGGGGGCGCTGGTCATCTGAAGAAATCTTTCTGTCGTTCTGAGATCTGAGGCGTGATTTCGTAACTGTGTCCTGTAGCTGAAACTGTAATCGATGTCTGGCAAGGAAGAAAAAGCACAGGCCGAAATGGTGAGAAACGGGAGCGGAATCCTTGGAGAAAGCTCCGGTCATTCAGGGCTTCGGAAAAAGACTGTCTGTTTCATGACGGAGGCGGGCTGCGAACAAACCTGCCCATTCATGAAAGGCTGTATCCAGTTTGAATAATGTTCCGGATAGCGAAAACAGCCACTGATTTCCGTGGGCCAGGGTCTGATATCCGGTGGGGTATGGGATGACATTCCAGCCAGCTTTGCGGAACATTCCAACGGCGCGCGGCATATGATCGGCGGACGTGACCAGCAGCCAGATTGATCCGGGATCAGGGTGGGCCAGTTCTTTCGAAAAAATCGCGTTTTCCCATGTTGTCCGTGATCTGTTTTCCAGTGTGATCTGTGTCTCTGGAACCTCAAGTTCCCGGAAGAGAATATGAGCCCAATCGGATTCATTGGCTTGCCCCTGAATCACGGCACCTGAACCCCCGGAGAAAATCAGCCTGCTGCCCGGATAGCGATGTGCGAGGATAGCGCCGGTTGTCATACGGTTTCCGGCTGGACTGAGAACAGGTGTCTGACGATCCTGACTGATCCGATCATTGATGCCACCGCCCAGAACGATAATGCCGTCTATGTGCTCAGGCAGTTCCGCTGGACTTTGAAAGCGGTTTTCGAGGGGGCGCAGAGCCCAGTCGCCAACGGGCAATACAAGGCAGAGAAAGAACCCCATGCCAGCGACTGCCATGAGAATGCGGCTTGCCTTTTTGCGACGGAAACAGAGTCCGGCGATCAGGCAGATCGTCAGGAGCGCAGAAGGTCTGCATGCCAGGCCAAACAGTTTGCCAATCAGGAACACGTTATGGGGATCTCTTCTGGTTTGATCGGGAACGGGAGGTTGCAGGCAGAAACAGTTTCTGCGCCATTTCCCATGAAATTCGCGATCCAGATCAGTCCTTCATGATCACGGATCGGATATGTCTTGATGCAGATTGAGTGGGAAGGCGTCTGATCGGGCTGTGCAGGGATAAGGCTGCAATGGCCGTCGCTGCTGAAACGCCAGCCATGATGGGGACAGGTGAGATCATTCTCACGGACGAAGCCCAGACTCAGCCGGAGTCCCTTGTGAGGGCATCGGTCCTCGGCTGCGTGAATTTTGTCTTGCGAATCCCGCCAGAGGACGATCGGATATCCCAGATGGCGTATGCCGCAGACTGTTCCCGGAAGAAGATCATCTGAAGGCATGATCGGCTGCCATACAGGCGGCGGAGCTGGTGAGGGGCATGAAGGGGTGTCGGTCACGGCGTCTCTGCTACCTGTTCCGATGGTCGTATAATATCATTCCGCCAGACTGTGATACTCGGATGATGGAGTGCGGTGGAAGGAAACCAATGATTTTACCAGGATCGGCCGATGCCCTTCTGATTGTCGATGTGCAGAATGACTTCCTGCCAGGTGGAGCCCTGCCTGTGCCAGATGCAGATGATGTGATTGACGTGATTAATGCACTCTCCCAGCTTCCTTTTGGTGCTGTGATTGCCGCACAGGATTGGCATCCTGCGGACCATTGTTCTTTCCGAAGCGCGCATTCCGCGGGTTTATGGCCGTCTCATTGTGTAGCAGGGACATGGGGTGCCGATTTTCCGGAGGCTCTGCGGACGGTGTCCTTCGCGGCTATTATCCGAAAGGGGATGAGGATGGAGGTGGATAGCTATTCCGCGTTTTTCGATAATGATGGAACCTATACCACCGGGTTGGCAGCTTTTCTTGGACAGCGGGGCATCCGGCGTGTTTTCGTAGCTGGATTGGCGTTGGATTATTGTGTGATGGCAACCGCGCTTGATGCTGTAAAAGCCGGTTTCGAGACTTTTGTGATTGCTGATGCCTGCCGTGCCATTGTGCCGGAAGATGCGCATGAAGCGCGTCTCAGGCAGGCTGGGGTCGGAATTATCGTATCTGATCAGTTTACATTCATGGGATGAATATGGAATCGCATGAGATGAAAACGAATTCGGAACGGTCATTCCATTCCGGAAGTTGTGTTGCGTCTGCTCAGGCGGATCGTGTTGGAGGGGACGAAATGGAATTCCGGGAGAATTATCGGTGAACTTGGAGGGGATCGGGACAAGGGCGCATTTGGAGCAGTTGAAATTCAAGGGGCAGGGACGTCGTGCTTTTCTGGGTGGAGCGGCGGCTTCCGGGATTATCCGTCCTGTTGCTGCACATGCGGGAACCTCTTTGGGGCCGATCCGGGAAGAGGATGCCCTGATCGCATTCGGTCATACGGGGCCGATCACAGACGGTGGCTGGAGCACGGCGCATGATCTGGGAGTGAAGGCAGTCAGAAAAGCCTTTCCCCGTCTGAAAACGATCTATGTGGAAAGCATTCCCTATTCAGCCGATGCGACGCGTATTTTTCGGCAGTTCGTGGCAGAGGGAGCGCAAATGGTGATCGCGACCTCGAATTATGGTGATTTTATCCGGGATGTGGCCGATCGTGCGCCCGATGTTGCGTTTCTTGAGTGTGATGGACATAGCGTCACAAGAAATCTTGGCTGGTATTATATTACACACTGGTATCCAAGTTATGTGATCGGCATCGCTGCCGGTCTGATGACGAAGACAAATCGCCTTGGTTATATTGGAACATTTCCGATACCTTCGGTTTATGCCAGTGCCAATGCGACATTGCTGGGCGCCCAGTCCGTAAATCCCGACTGCACAATGCAGGCTGTCGCGATCAATTCGTGGTTCGATCCCCAGGCAGCGACGCAAGCTGCTTTTGCGCTTGCTGATAGCGGTTGTGATTTTCTGTGTGGCATTACTGATGAGCCTGCCTATCTGCGTGTTGCCGAGCAGAGAGGCATCAAGGCGGCCATGTGGAATCTTGGCATGCGGGATTTTGGTCCCAAGGCTTATGTCAGTTCGGTCGTGCTGGATTTCGCTCCGTTTTATATTGAGCAGGTGCGGGCACGGCTTGAGGGGCGCTGGAGCGGAGCCGGGCATTTCTTGAAGACTTCAATGGGTGTCGATCGTGATCCCTGGGGAGATACGGTGCCCCCTGAAGTGGCGGCGCGCGCCGATATGATGCGCGATCGTATTCTGGCGGGATATAGCCCGTTCCGTGGTCCGATTTACGATAATGCAGGGAAATTGCGGGTTCCCGAGGGTGTCGTGATGTCTGATGACCAGATTTATCAGTGGGATTGGGGTGTGCGGGGGATGCGCGGTCTTGGTTGAGGCAACGGGAGTTCCGGCCGGGCTGGAACCTGGAACGCCGCCTGTGTTGCGGCTGGCGGGGATTTCAAAATATTTTCCCGGTGTGATCGCAAACGAGGCGGTTGATCTTGAAGTGTGGCCAGGCGAGATTCTGGCGCTTCTTGGGGAAAATGGCGCTGGAAAATCCACGTTGATGAATGTCGTTACGGGTATTTATCAACCAGAAGCCGGCGAAATTGTCATGGATGGTTATGGCGTCAATTTTGCCACGCCACAGGATGCCATCCGGGCCGGAATAGGGATGGTGCATCAGCATTTCCGGCTGGTACCTGCTTTCACTGTTGCCGAAAACATTCATCTCGGATGGGAAGATACCCCCCGGAATGCATCCGCAGCAGTGATGGAGACGCGCACCCGCGAACTTTCAGAAAAATTCGGCTTTCCCGTTGATCCAAAGGCGCGTGTTGCCGATCTGTCTGCTGGTGAGCAGCAGCGTGTCGAGATTCTCAGGGTTTTGTCGCGTCAGGCACGGCTTCTGATTCTGGATGAACCGACAGCAGTTCTGACGCCGGAGGAAGCCGGAGAACTGTTCCGGTCCCTGCGTGCCTTTCGGGCGCGGGGCAACGCCGTGATTTTGATCAGCCACAAGCTGGATGAAGTCATGGACATTTCTGATCGCGTAACGGTTCTGCGTGGTGGACGGAATGCTGGTTCCTTTGAAACGAAGGCGTGCTCGCCCTCAATGCTCGCGGCGACAATGGTGGGTCGTGAAATTGTCCGCCGGGATCTGCGTGTGCGTCCGCCCGGTGCGGCTTCAGTAAGTGCGACGCCGGTTCTGGGGCTGAGTGGTGCCGGGGTGCGTGATGGTCGGGGCGTGATGACCCTGAAAGATGTCACGCTTGAGCTTTATGGTGGTGAGATTCTGGGGGTTGCCGGTGTTGCCGGGAATGGTCAGCGTGAGTTGACTGAGCTGCTCACGGGGTTGGCGACGCCGGATGAAGGGCGTGTGCTGATTGATGGCCAGGTTGCGTCACCGGGAGCTGCCGCATTTGCACATGCGGGGGTGGGGCATATTCCTCAGGATCGTCTGCACAGTGCGTTGGCGCCTTCACTTGGTGTTACGGACAATATGGTGTTGCGCGAATACAGTCAGCGCCCGATTGGAACGGGTCCGTTCTATGATGCGGCAGAAGCGCGGTCTCTGGCTGCAACGATTGCGGATATTGCGGAGGTCAGGGTGCCGGGATTTGAAATGCCGGTCCGCAATCTTTCAGGGGGCAATCAGCAGCGTCTTGTGGCCCGGCGTGAAATGAGGATTTCCAGCAAGGCGCTGGTGGCGGCTTATCCCAGTCGTGGCCTTGATATTGGGGCCATTGCGACAATGCACCGCTACTTTGCGGATCTGAGGGACAGTGGTGTCGGTGTGATTGTGATTTCCGAGGATCTGGAGGAACTGTTGAACCTTTCGGATCGTGTGGCGGTTCTGTGTGCAGGACGCCTGATGGATGTTCTGTCGGCTGAAGATGCCAGCATTGAGCGGATCGGCATGTTGATGGGTGGCAAGGTCGGACACATGCCGGGAGTACAGGGATGACACGTTTTCAGCGTTTTCCTGTGGCTCCGACAGGATTGGTTTTGTTCTGGAGAGCCGCCGCAATTGCTGTTGCGGGTGTGATCGTTGCCTGTGCACTGGCGTTATCAGGGCGTAATCCGTTTGAACTGGCAGGTCTTGTCATTCATTCGACGGTTGGATCACGTTTCGGACTGGAAGATCTGGCTCTGTTCATGACGCCGCTGGTTTTGACTGGCGCGGCTGTGACGCTCACCCGTTGTATTGGCCTTTGGAATATCGGCGGTGAAGGGCAATTCTATCTCGGTGCCGTGGGGGCTGCTGGTGTAGGGCTTTATGTCTCGGGCCCGCCGATCCTGATTCTGCCACTGATGGCTGTTGCTGCCATGGTGTGTGGTGCTTTGTGGATTCTTGTTCCGGCTCTGGCGCGCGCATGGATCAATGTGAATGAAATCATCACTACGCTTCTGCTCAATTTTGTAGCGGGTTTTCTGGTGTATTGGCTGGCGACGGGGCCGTGGCGTGATCGCGTTACCGGCGCTCTGGTTTCAACGGGTCGTCTTCCCGTGGCGATTCCGGAAATGTGGGGTGCCGTGCATTATGGTTTCCCGGTTTCATTGTTGGTTGTCTGTGCCCTTGCAGGGCTGCTGAGGCGGACCGTTTGGGGTTATGAGGTCAGAATCAGCGGCGCCAATCCGGGGGCTGCCCGTTATGCGGGAATTCCGATGCGCTGGCGGATCATTGTTGTGATGTTGATTTCGGGTGCATTGGCGGCATTGGCTGGAATGTTTGAAGTAGCAGGAACGGTGCATCGGATGCAGGGTGGGATGGCGAATAATTTTGGCTATCTGGGTATTGTGGTTGCTGTTCTTGCGCGTGGTTCCTGTATGGCGGTCATCCCTGCGGCTCTTCTGGTCGCCTTTATTCTTGACGCGGGCATTGTGTTGCAAACGCAGCAGCTTGCGGCGACGACTGTTCTCGCAATTACTGGTCTGGTCCTGTTGTTGATCGCAATTGCGGATGAACTGGCACATTATCGACCTGTGGGCGGCATTGGTCAGGGGAAAGCTTCGGCATGATCATGCTTCTGACGGGTCTGCTTTCAGCAGCGGTTCTGGCGGGTGGGGTTCTGTCTCTGGCCGCCTTGGGAGAGGTTATGGCCGAGCGGACCGGTGTGACGGATCTTGGCGTCGAGGGGCTGATGTCCATGGGGGCGGCAACGGCCATTCTGACGGTGATGTTTGTGCCAAATCCATGGGTCGGTTTTCTTGCAGCCATGGCCGCGGGAAGTGCGGGAGGCCTGCTCTTTGCCTTTGCAACTGTGATCATGCGGGCAAATCAGGTTTTGTGCGGTCTTGCCGTTACATTTCTGGGATTGGGCTTTTCAGCCGCAATTGGTCATTCAGTGGCGGGAATACCTGCGCCGGTCAGTTTTGCGGCAGTCAAACTTCCATTATTGTCTGATATTCCGGTCATCGGTCCTGCTTTTTTCTCCCAGAACCTGCCTGTTTACCTGATTTATATCATTCTTCCTCTTGGTTTCCATGTGCTGCTCTTTCACACAAGGCATGGATTGAATTTGAGAGCCGTTGGAGAAAATCCTGCGGCGGCAGATGCTGCCGGTATTTCAGTTACCGCAATCCGTTTCTGGTATGTGGTTCTGGGAGCTGCTCTGGCGGGAGGCGCGGGGGCCTATCTCAGCCTTGCTGTGATCCCCAACTGGTCAGAAGGTATGGTGGCGGGGCGAGGTTGGATTGCTGTGGCTCTCGTCATTTTTGCAGGTTACCGGCCTCTCAATGCTTCTCTGGCCGGTCTGATATTCGGTCTCATTTCAGCGGTTGGATTTCTCGGGCAGGCACGGGACTGGCCTATTGCAGCTCCGGTGTTGAATATGTCGCCCTATCTTGGAACGTTGGGCTTCATCATTCTGCCAGTTATGCTCTGGCCGCGTCTGCGTCGTCTCTTTGCGGCTCCTGCATCATTGGGAATGCCTTATTATCGTGAAGAGCGTTGATTTTCACAGGAGACATGACGTTGCGCGGATTTAATTTGTGTCAGTGATCAGCATCATCGACGCAGAATGAACGCGCGATCTGAGATGAACTGACGTCATCGGGAAGATAACCGATCAGTTTCAGTTCATCGGCATATTGTGCAACCTGATGGCGCAGAGCTTTCCCGGTCAGACAGACTGGTGGTGCTTCATGCGCCAGCATGTCAGCAAGTTGAGCGTCGTCCATATCTGGATATAATGGAGCAAGGAGCGTTGGCAGCTGTTGCTTGTGCTTTCCAATCCAGTCACATGTATTTTTCAGTGTTTCTATCAGGGCGCTTGCACCGTCCGGATCTTTTTGAAGAAAAGCATCGCTGAAGCCAAGAGCCGGGTTGATACGCGAAATCAGGTGACCGCTATCTGATCCTGTGAGTTCTGTAAGCTTGGTATTTTTGTCCGTCAGAAGCCGCCACGCAATGGGATCCTGAGCGATGACACCTTGTATCTGTCCCGATGACAGAGCTTCGGGAATTTGTTCCGGAGCAAGGGTGACCCATGTGATGGCGTTGAAGGGATCAATTCCCTTGCGGCGGAGCAGTGCAGCCAGGAACAGTTTGTCAGCAGAGTCTTTTCCGGTGATTGCAATGGTTGTGCCCGGAATATTGCCAATACGGTTGATGCCGTTCTGTTTCCTGACCAGAAGACGAAATGTTCCGGCATCTGTGCCTTCAGCAATTTTTGCCGGCAGTCCGTCGTGAAGGGCAGGCAGCCATGTCAGAATCGGGATGACGGCTGCATCTGCTTTTCCTGTTTGCAGGGCAGTGATGGCATCTGTGGCGCTTGAAATATGCTCTGGCGTTATGATGTGCAGGTTATTGGCGGCGAAGAAACCGTTCTGCCGGGCGATTTGCAACACATGGGTCGTTGTGGGGGAAGGCCAGGCGATGGTGATGGAGCGGAGGCGTCCATCGGGTTGCCGGGGTTGGTGCTCTGTCTTGTGTCTGTTTCGGAAGAGGCTTGCCCCTGTTCCTGCGCATGCGGCCAGCCCGATAAACAGGAGTTCCCGTCTTCTGTGGCGGAATATGTCAGGTAAACTCATGGTTTCTGTGTCCGGCAAAGCTCTTGTCTCTGCTTTAGCTGCCCTTCGCTGGGGCATGTGTCAAAGGCATGAAAAAAAATAGAAAAAGGGGGTTTACGAGATCAAAGCTGGCAGTTATAACGCGCCCACTGGTCCCGAATAGCTCAGTTGGTAGAGCAAGCGACTGTTAATCGCTGGGTCGTAGGTTCGAGTCCTACTTCGGGAGCCAGTCCTCATATAAAATAAATATAAAATCTCTTGCTGCATCCGAGATGCTGATTTTGGGATTTCTTTCCTTATATCTGTTGTCCATGCATTATCGCCTTGAGGCTGGAGATCGTCCTTTTTCCTGTTCGTTGAGATTAAAGAGGAAAACGGTCGATCAAGAACGATATTTCGTGCGGAGTTCTCTCCTCAAGAACTGAAGAGAAGATTTATCGCTAATCTGAGGGCTTCTGGATTGTGTTATAATCCATGACGATTAGCTGTGAAGATAAATAGATTTATTATTTAAGTAATATTTTATGTTCAGATCAGGCGTATTTGAAAGCACACCTGATCTGGGAAAGAATTCAGATGAATATATCTATTGTTCTATTGGGCGAACACATTTCCATATGATGCGGCTCCCAAGCCTGGGCAACTGCAGGGAGCCCCAACGGGAGTGGCAAGGGGAAGCCGGCATGTGTAGACTCCGGCTTTACATATTCCGCCCAGAGGGGTGCCTGGGGGGGCATTGGCGGCCGAAACGGGAGATGCGGCTGTTCCGGAGCAACCGGGCAGGATGATTGTAGCTAAAGCCAGAATTCCTCCGGAGAAAATAAGTCTGAATTTTGCTTTGGTCATATCTGTTTCCTTGCGAGCATGGAATGCGACCGGAGTATAACGCATAAATTTATCGAAGGATGCATTTCTGAAAATTTTATAAAATTATAGTTTTCATTGATAAAAAAGAATGAGGGTGCAGGATTTGTGTTAATTCGAAGCGGTTAAATTAAAAAAATATAAATAAAGTATCTTTACACATAACAGTTAACGGCATATGCCGCGCTGTATTTCTTAGGAATAGTCATTTCTTCATGGTAGTTTTTCAGGATCCAAATGTCACTGATTATGACATCTCATCAAAAAAGGGAAATTTCCCTGGATCTGAGATTGATGAGGTTCTGATTGTTGCTGTCACAAATATTCATGGTGTCATTACTCATGTTAATGATCTATTCTGTAAGATAAGTGGATATGAGAGAGATGAGCTTATTGGGAATACACATAGAATATTGAATTCTGGTTTTCATAAAAGTATTTTTTTTAAAAAATTATACGATGCAATTTCAAAGGGTAAAATATGGAGAGGGAAAATATGTAACCGGGCAAAAAATGGAAATTTATACTGGGTTGCAACAACAATAATTCCGCGCAGGGACGAAAACGGTCTCATAGATTCATATATAGCCTATCGTTTTGATGTGACTCTTCTGGTGGAGGCACAAAACAAAATGAAACTTCTTGTTCGTCAGGATCCTTTGGTTGCGGCATTTAACAGAATTGGATTTTCTGACAAGCTGTCAGAGAGGATAAAGAAAGATTCCATATCCCGGAAATGTTTTGTCCTGGCGATGATCGATCTTAACGGATTTAAGGAAGTCAACGATATCTATGGGCATGATGCCGGCGATACTGTTCTGATTGAGATCACCAGAAGGCTTTCCCGGTTTGCTGAAACGGATTCAGTGGTGGCGCGCCTTGGGGGAGATGAATTCGCCCTGATCCTTGATTACGACAAGAAAGATGAAATTTTATATCGCTTTCAAAGATTGCTGGATTTGATAGAGGAGCCGGTTCAGGCCGGTGTGACGGAA
>JAAYUA010000157.1 GCA_012517935.1 Acetobacter sp.
CCTGAGTCGATCAAAAGATCCGGACCTCAGGGGAAGGGAATCACAATGAGTGCAGTCAGCGGACCGAAATCAACGCCTTAGACCGCACAGGTATCGTTAATGCCAAGCTTGGCGATTTAAAAACAATAAAATCTTCAAAAAGAATTTTCAGCAGCGTGATGTTCGAATCGGACAAAGTCCTCTTCCAGCTTCCACTGCAAACGCGCCTTCTCACTCGCCATAAGAAGATCGTGACATTCCCCAGTCTCAGGATACGCATCGGGAGATGTGGCAGCGCAGGATGGCTTCATTTTCCATACTCCTGCATTTTCCCACAAACTTTCTCCTGGAACGAAAGAATATTCCAGACCGGCTCGTGAAAGACCCTTCATATCTGCATAAGACAAAGGATAGTCCCTTACCGCACGACTATATTCCGTGGTCAGATCACCACGTGATACACCCTCATCATCTGTTGATAGAGCCACAGGCACATGATGCGCCCGATAACTCATCAAAGGATGGGCCGCCCCCTTCACTCCAAGAATTTCATCATTGCTGGTCAGATTGATTTCGACCATCACATGCTTTTTCGCCATTTCAGCCATAAGACCGACAGGGTCATCTTCCTGCATGATATCAACACCATGCCCGATCCGACGCGCCCCAGCGATTTCAACTGCCTGACGTATATGGGAATGCAATCCTTCAGGCGGCACCAGCCCCGGCGCCAACTCTCCAGCATGAAGCGAGAGAGGAACGTCTGGAAATTCCTTCGCCAGAACATGAAACATACGCATATGCAGGTTATAGTCCCGCATTGCAGTCACATCATCTTCCGGTGCCACAATATTCACACCGACAAAACGCGGATCTGTCCGAACCAGTTCATGCCCCAGAGCCAACTGTGACAGAACCATGCCCGGCGGAATAGTTCTCAGAGCCTGATAGAGATAATGCACGCTGACCGCACATCCCGCCGCAGCGGAAGGCGTTCCACACTGGAGAATTTCCCGTGCACGCCCCTCAGCACTGTCCATATCGGCACGTGCACCAGCGACAAGAGCCTGATTACCGGATTTCACGCCATCCAGAGCCTGACGGATCGACTCATCCGTGTTCACTTTCAACTTTGCCCCTGCACGTGCAGCTTCGACCAGACGTGGGGAAACCATCAGTTCCAGATAATGAACATGATCATAAGCAGCCTGCTGAAGCGCCTCCGCCAGCATGTCGCCCTCATGTCCTTCTGTTGCTGACTGAAATTTTTCAAACGTCGCAAAGAAATGGTCATGCCCGGAACGATCGTTCACATCAGGAACGAAATCCCGCATGGACAACGCATCAATCATCCTTTCACGCGCTGCAGCATCGCTCGCCAGTGACGCTGCGGGAATACTTCCATCCCGACAGGGAGACGGTGTGATGCGATGTGTATCCAGATCAGCGCATTTTCCGTCTTCCGCAGCCCAGTCCAGATATTTTTCCGCCCAGACTGCTCCCGAAAGATGATTGTGAAGATCTGCTCCCTTGGGAAACTCACGCATGAAGGATGCAAGACGTCCGGGGTTCTGCCGAATTTTCTCAAGCAGACGGCTGGTCGCCGTAAAATCTGCATCCCTTGCAGCAACAGACTGCACCTGCTCGCCCACATCTACAGAAGGTGTCTGTGCGTCCGCAGCTCCAGCTACAGACATCAGAGCAAGGACCACACCACTGGAGAAGCAGGCTTTCCCGGCAACAGTCTGGCGAAGCACATGCATGCTGCGAACCATAGACCCGATGAAGAAATGACGATCCATCATACGCGCAGTTTCTCCGGATGTTTTCCGTAACGACAAGCTTGGCTGATCAACGGGAGCAACGGGTAAAGACTCCGGCCCTGATCAGGCGACAAATGACATAAGGTGCAGAAAGCAAGGGATGACGTTCCATGAAAGGCGTCACATGAACCTTGACACCACTATGCCTGTATATCTTCCAGGCAAGATATTCCGCTCCGCCCTGAAACGTAAAAGCGGCCTTGATCAAACGAACAATATTCAAAGGGCGTCCGATTTTCTCCCGCATCCGCCAGCGTTTGCGTGCCAGATCATAATCTCGCGCAGAAATCCCTGTTTGGAGAACCGTTCCTTCTGCCGCACCTGCAATACCTGCAAGCTGCCAGGCAGAACGCAACATGAGGTCACAACGTTCCTCCTGACCGACCAACAGACAACGCTCCCTGCCTGGAGCTTCAACCCTTAATTCTGAACGATATGTATGCGCATAAAGCGCCCGCCAGAATATATCCGATGTTCCCTGTTGCGGCCCCAATCGTGCAGCCCAGTATGAAGCACTCGCAACCGAACGTATGACACACCGCAGAATATTGTCAGCAGCGCCTGTGTCTCTCACCCAGACAAGCCTTACGGGCTGCGAGAAACGCGCCCATATGGAAATGTCGCGCGCTTCCTTTCTTGTCAGATGCCGGAACTGGGCAAGAGACAAGATGGCAACTTTAGCCCTGAGAACACGGCCGCCAATCTTTTTCTCATGATATTCGACATTTGGAGGAAGCAGCGTGTTGGCAACCCTGTGCAGAGCCGGACGCGGCCAATCCCGATGCCGCTCAACAATCACGTAAAAATCCAGCACCCCGGACAATGCCTGTTCAACAGCTTCCCGATCGGAGTTATCGACACCACGCGCCACGGATCCATAAAACAGAACACCCAGAGGACGCGTGTCACCCACGATCATGTCTGCCAGCACAGTAACGGCGGGCGGCACGGCTGTTGTCAGTTCTGAAGCCAGCCGATGCGCCAGAAGAGATGCCGGATCGTTACTCACGCTCGCAAAAAGGCCACAGCCCTGCCCTCGGTCAACTTCAGGTAACCATTGGGACCTGTATCATACTCGTGCCCGTCCATCACCAATCCTTCTTGCATATGCATCACGAAACTTGCGGATTTTCCGCTGCGAAATGAAGGGTTGCTCTTCAGGGATGCAGGAACACGACCGGTCAGCAATGAAAAAACGGCTGATATCAGGGAACGTGGATGGGATAGGACTTCCAGCCAGATCAACGCGCCACCGTCAGCTTCCCCGGACCAGAATGGCCAGAGATTGTAAGGCAGATGGTGCAATGTCGTACAAAGGAACAGAAAACGGCCTCCGGAGTCTTCCGGACCACCATCGCGGGACATCGTCAATTCCGTACCACCCAACCATTCACGACGGCCTTTGCCACGCAACAGGCGGCACAATGCCAGAAAAATGGTCACAGCAACGGCCATGCCATGAGAATATCTGTTCAGAACATCAGGTTGATGCGCAAGGCGGGTCGCACGCGTAAATGCGGCAAGCCCACAAAACATTCCAAGCACAGACCGCCGATCTGTTTCCGGCCATGACAGAATGATCGGATGACGAACATTACATCCGTCGCGCAAGGTCCCGGCCTTGTCTCTCTCGATCAGACGCTCGATGGCCTCGATGCCCCTCATTCCGAACCCGACATCCGCCGCAATCAGGTTCGTATTGCCCGAAGGCAGGATCGCGATATCCGGAAATGGACCTGTGGGACGCGCCGCCTGAATGGCAGTCATGACATCGCTGACTGTGCCATCCCCCCCATCAACCACAATGCAACCGATATCTTCACGACATAGCGCAGCAACATCTGCATACAGCCGCTCACGCGAAGATGGACAGACGAGACGATCACCAAGAAGTTCTGCTGCCCTGCGGCGAAATTCCTGTCCGTCCCCCTCGTTCCGTCGACTCATCGGATTGTGAATAAGCGCAAAGGAAAGTGTCACAAGGTCTCCGACATCAGGACGCAAGCTCCGTTCAAATACAGCCTTTGGACGATGAAACGGATATTCGTCCAAACCATGAAAAGGAGATTGTATAACCCGCATATCTGGCGCTTGTCACATGCATGACAAGGTCCAGCATACTGCAAGGAAAACGGCGTTTCTTATTTCTCTTGATCCGTCCGCCGGATTGGTGAATGGAAGGCGTGTCCTCATCGGGAAGAAGACACTGCCAGATTGCGGTGGACCTCTTTCTGTCCCAGCAATCGATCCTCAGGTCGGGAATTCCATCTTGTCTGCCGTTCTGGCCCATCTCTCCGACCTGCATCTGCCCTTCGAAATCGCTCCATCCCCGCGGGAGCTCGCAGGGAAACGTCTGCTCAGCCTTCTGTCCTGGCGCCTGCGACGCAGCAAGGTCCATCTCTGGTCATCTCTGGAGGCCGTCATGGCCGACATCCGGGCCGCACAACCGGACCTTCTTGCAATCTCGGGAGATCTGACAAATCTCGGTCTTCCAGAGGAACTGGAGAACGCCCGGAAATGGCTTGCAGGGACAGGCTTCGCCCAGACTGTCATTCCCGGGAATCACGATGCCATGGTACCAATGCCATGGTCCCATGGACCTGGCTCATGGGGCCATCATGGAGGCATGGTCGCGCCAGAGCAGCCCTTGCTGAGGTTTGCGGGCGAACGAGAGGATGTTGCCATCATCGGTCTCAATTCGGCCATACCTACCCCGCCTTTCTTCGCCTCCGGCCGGGTCGGACCAACCCAGCTCGACACGCTTGAAGGACTGCTGCAACGTCTTGGCGCGCAGAATATCTGCCGGGTAATCATGATCCATCATCCTCCCCATCCCAATCTCGTGGTTCGCCGCAAAGCTCTGGAAGATTGGCACCGTTTTTCTGCCGTCGTGGCTTCAACTGGCGCTGAACTGATTCTCCACGGACACTCCCACCGAGGCACCATTACGGAACTGCCGGGAACGGATATTCCACTGATCGGCGTGACATCTGCCTCCCACAAACCGGATCACCCGGAAAAAGCTGCTGGCTGGAATCGCATCACCATTTCCAGACAGGAGACGGACTGGTCCATCAGCATCACGCGCAGACGACTGGGAATCGATGGACACATGGCCAGCTTGCCTCCTGTCCAGTTCCGACGCCAACTATCTTCTTCCGACAGTCAGACTGCATGACGCCTCCTTCCGGCAACTCTGGCCCCACCGCCGCTGAAGACAGTCTGGTGGACCGCCTGATTGCCCGACTGCCTCAACGCATCAGACCCGGCACGATTGACCGCTATCTGCTGTCACAACTGGCGCCGCCTTTTCTGCTGACTGTCGCTGTCGTGCTTCTGGCCCTGCTTCTTGAACGCATGCTGGCCCTGATCGATCGTCTTGCAGAAGAGGATAGCGCGCTCTCCACCTTCTTCCGCCTGCTGACAAATCTGCTGCCCCATTATCTGGGCCTTGCCCTGCCAGCAGCATTCTGTGTTGCCGTGTTCGTCGTCACACGCCGCATGAGTGACGGCCATGAAATCGATGCACTCGGCGCATCCGGCGTCTCCATGACGCGCTTCTCCCGGCCCTTTATTCAGGCCGGCATCGCCCTCGGCCTGTTCTCCTTCTTCCTTTATGGCTATGCGCAGCCACATGCCCGATATCAGTTCCGCGCCGGCTTCTATTACGCCAGTCATGCCGGATGGGAGCCCGTTCTCCAGTCTGGCGTCATTGTCACACCTTCGGCCAATCTCGCGCTGATTGCAGACCATGCCAGCCACAGCGGCTCCCATCTTAGGGGTATCTTCATCCGCGATACTTCTGAGAAGGAGGAACAGGATATCAGCGCACGCGAAGGACGGATTCGCTCTGATCTTTCGGCTGGTGAAGTCCAGATAGAGCTCCATGACGGTTTCATCCTGACACGCCCGGAATCAGGGCCACCATCCATCACGCGCTTCTCCACTGCAAAAAAACTGCTGGCCCGCAACAGCGCTCCGCCTTTTCGCGCACGCGGCAAGGACGACCGGGAACTGACGACGACAGAACTTGTCAACGCTCTTTTACATCACACCACATTCTCTGAAACGGATCTGACCCAACACACAATGTGGGCGGAACTCTGTTTCCGTCTGGCCCGCAGCACATCGATTCCTTTTATTGCTTTTCTGGCAACCGGACTTGGGATCATCGCGAAAAGAAAGCGCGGGAACACAGGGCTTGCCATCGCGGCACTCATTCTTGTCAGTTACGAACACACACTGAAATTCGGTGCGAGCTTGGTCTCTCTGGGAAAGACTTCCTCCCTGCTTGCCATATGGCTGCCTGTGACGATCTTCTGTATCGGATCAACACTTGTGCTGCTCATCCGCGGAGATATCCTCCGTAATTTCTTCTCATGCCGAAAAACCGTCGATGCAGGAGGAAAATCTTGATCTCCCGCACCGACGCACCGGGTCCTGTCGTTTCCGGCCCACGTCATGTCCTTTTGCGTTATCTGTCTTTCGCGCTGATGACACGAACCCTTCTGGCCACCTGCATTCTGACCGGCCTTATGGAAGTCCTGTCTCTCCTGGAGCAGATGACACCTATCCTGCAACGCCATCTCGGGATCTATGGCGTTGTGACCTTTATGGTCCTGCATATACCGCTTGCCCTTCAGACAGCTCTGCCGCTGGGTCTCCAGATTGGCGCCCTGACATTGCTGACCGCTCTGACGGTCGGCAATGAAACCGCAATTTTAAGATCCGCCGGTCTCTCCACCTTTGGTCTGTTCATGCGTCTGCTGCCGGCAACCTTTCTGATCGGCATGTTATCTCTAGCTATTGAAGATCAGGTCACTCCCCGCACGGAAATGATTCTGGCCGGATGGTGGAGCAGAACAGATCCTGCTCCGGAAAAAAGTCGCTCTTTCTGGATCCATGGCCCAGACTGGCTTGCCCATATCGGCTATATCAGCGAAGCGGGTCGTCAAATCCACGATGTCGATCTCTACAGACGCGATAAAACCGGCCTTATGACCGAAGCCAATCATGCTTCCTCCGGTGTCGAAGGCCCCGGCGTCTGGATCATGCACGATGTGAGCACCATCCGCATTCCGCCTGATGGACTGCCTGATATTGCTCCCATCCGTGCGGAAGAGATTTTGCCCGCCCACATCAGCGCCTATGAAATGCTTCGTCTTTCAATGGAAAAAGCGCCTCTTTCCATGCACTACATGTGGCAGGCACTGCACGGTCGCCAGATCACTGACCAAAGCGACGATTATCTGAGATCTGCCATTTTTGAACGTCTGCTTCGCATCCCGGTCTTTATCGTCATGTTGCTGCTTGCCCTGCCTGTGATCTATATTCCTCCTCGTGCCGGATTGCGCAGCTGGCTGCCGGTCTGGTGTCTTGGTGGCGGCCTGCTCTTCATCATTACCCAGGGGATCTTTCGCGCCATGGGAAATGCCGGTCTGCTGCCGGCTCCAATCGCAACCATCCCAGTCCTGCTGATTTTCATTCTGGTGGCCGGGACCGTTCTGATCAGGAACGAAGATTTATGACAAACACGCTAAACAATGCATCTCTTCGCACCGGACGCAGTTTCGATCTGGGCAAGATGAACCTGCGTCAGCTGTGGATCGCATATCTGACCTATCCAACCATCCTGCTCTATTTCAGCCTGATCGTTGTCGGCATTGCTCTCACGGCGCATTTTTTCGCAGGGTGGGCCACCACATTGCTGGCTGCCGGTATTGTCATTCCTGTCTATCCGCTCAGTTGGTATCTGCTGCATCGCTACGTCCTGCACGGTGATGCCCTTTACAAGTCACCGGTGACAGCAGGTCTTTGGAAACGCATCCATTTCGATCACCATCAGGACCCTCACCTGCTGGATGTCCTGTTCGGCGCCCCCTTCACCACACTGCCGACAATCGCCGCCATTACCGGCCCCATCGGCTGGCTGATCGGGGGACCTGGAGCAGCGTGCGCAGCCTTCACCATGGGCGTCACCATCACCTGCATTTATGAATTCTTCCATTGCATCCAGCATCTGAATTACAAACCGAAATCAGCATGGATACAAAGGATGAAAGCCAGACACGTCCTGCATCATTTTCATGATGAAGACGGCAATTACGGCATCACCAGCTTTACCATCGATCGCATCTTCGGCAGCTATTACGTTGATGCAAAAGCCCGTCCTCGTAGTCCGACCGTCTTCAATCTGGGCTATGATCTAACGCAGGCACAACGTTATCCATGGGTCATGAAACTGACTGGCTCCCCACCCCGCGATCGGCCCGATGGAGCGCGATCCGACACACCACGCCAGAGTGCTGATAAATCCTTGTGAAACACTCGGAACAGAAGGTCACTGCCCTGATTCTGGCGGGCACACGTCAGGGCTCCAAGGATCCTATGGCCGTCGCCGCCGGTGTCTCTCACAAGGCCATCATTCCGGTCGATGGCCAGCCCATGATTCTTCGGGTTACAGATGCCTTGCGCCGCTCCCCGGCCATCGGTAAAATTGTGGTCTGCATTGAAGCGCCCAAAGCCATACGCGCCCTACTTCCCCCGGACATCAGCATTATCCCTGCTTCCAGCGGTCCAAGCGCCAGCGTCAGTGCTGCCTTGACCCATCTCGGCACACCGCTTCTGATCACCACGGCTGACCATGCGTTGCTTCAACCGGCATGGATCGAAACGTTCCTGCAAGAATCTGGCAATGCTGATCTCGCCGTTGCCGTCGCCACCAGAGAAACCATCATGCGCGATGTTCCCAACACACGCCGCACATGGATCCATCTGGCAGATATGAGCTTCTCAGGCTGCAACATGTTCCTGTTCCGAACACCTGCCGCGACAGGCGTTGCAGAATTGTGGCGCACCATTGAACGCGAACGCAAGCGACCATGGAAAATGGCGTGGCTGCTCAGCCCAC
>JAAYUA010000022.1 GCA_012517935.1 Acetobacter sp.
ACATGAGTTTTGTGTGGGGAGACGAGAATGTCGATTTTCTTCGTCGTCGTTATGATGCGCTGAAAGATCATCCTCTTTTTTCAGGGATGAGCTATTCTGAAGACAGAACGCAGCTTGAACAGTGGATGCCACTGGTCATGAAAAATCGTCCTGCGGGTCAGAAACTGGCTGCGACATGGACCGCAGCAGGAACTGACGTCAATTTCGGAGCTTTGACCAGAATTCTGTTCGGTGCGCTGAAAGAAACGGCAGGATTTTCTCTCTCAACAGCACATGAAGTGACCGATCTGAAACGTGGTCCGGATGGATTGTGGCAGGTCAGCGTAAAAAATCTTCTGACAGGCGCTTCCAGAGCAGTTTCGTCACGCTTCGTGTTTATCGGTGCGGGTGGAGCGGCTCTGACGCTACTGCAAAAGAGCGGTATTCCAGAATCGCGTGGAATCGGTGGATTCCCGGTGAGCGGACAGTTTCTGCGTTGCAAAAATCCGGATGTTATCCGTGCGCATCAAGCGAAAGTTTATGGCAAGGCATCTGTCGGAGCGCCTCCGATGTCGGTGCCTCATCTTGATACACGGATGATCGAAGGTGAGCCGGCATTGTTGTTCGGTCCATATGCAGGATTCTCGACCCGTTTCTTGAAAAAAGGTTCGCTGCTGGATCTGCCTCTGTCGATCAAAGGCAATAATATTGGTGCGATGATGGCTGTCGGCCGTGATCACTGGGACTTAACAAAATATCTGATTCAGCAGGTAATGCAGTCTGCTGGTGATCGGATGAAGGCATTGCGTGATTTTGTCCCTGATGCTCGTGACGAAGATTGGGAACTGGTGGTTGCAGGCCAGCGTGTGCAGGTTATCAAATCAGATCCGGTCAAGGGCGGAGTCTTGCAGTTTGGTACGGAAGTCGTGACTGCGGCTGATGGTTCGGTGGCTGCTCTGCTTGGCGCTTCACCAGGAGCATCCACGGCTGCACCAATTATGCTGGATGTTATCAAACGCTGCTTTACTCAGGAACTTCCACGCTGGGAAAGCAAGCTGAAAGAGATCATTCCGTCATACGGCACAAAACTGGCGGATAATCCGACTCTATGTGCAGAGTTGCGGGCCCGGACTTCAGACCTTCTGAAGCTTGATAAATAAATAGAGTTATTGAAGGTCAGTTACATATCTTATGTAGCTGGCCTTTTTTGAATTTCCTGGATTTTTTCGCACGGTATCAACCGCTTGCTCAATGCCGATAGGAAAATCTGTTTCTTATATAGGGATCGGATTCGCTTTTGCCAGAATTCTGGAGGTCCGGGCGGGAATCGAACCCACGTACGCGGATTTGCAGTCCGCTGCATCACCATTCTGCCACCGGACCGGTGAGCGGTGCTGCTATATCTCTCAGACCGTTGAAGCGGTCAAGCTGTTCCTGCCGGGTTCCTGATATTATTGTGCAGAGCCGCTACGAAAAAAACAGGCTATCCCTGATCACACAGGCAGGGCTATGCCATGAGAAACACCTTTTCTGCCCTGTGAATGCTGAGAGCGTGCTGATGATCAATTCCGTGTCCGTCACGACTGTCCCGTCTTTTTCGACCGTTGGCGTAGACTTTCCTTCTGCCCGCGCCTTGATGGTTGATGATCAGGTCAGGCCGGTCGAAGTCAGTGATCCGCGTATTATCGCCGCTATGCGCGTTCTGCCGCGTGAGCGTTGCGTGCCGGAGCAGCTGCGTCAATTCGCCTATAATGATCGGACATTATCGCTTGGACATGGCCGGGTTCTGATGCAGGCCATGGTAACGGCCCGTCTGATTCAGGCTGCGACTATCCGCGAAGGCGAGAAAGTCCTGCTGGTTGCGGCGGGGACGGGTTATTCCAGCGGAATACTGAGCAGTATGGGAGCAGAGGTGATCGCGTTGGAATCGTCCGCCGATCTTGCAACGATTGGCCGGGCATTTACCGAGCGTGCCGCACCTGGTGTGATGTGGGAAGAGGGACCCTTGTCACGGGGAGCAACTGATGAATCGCCGTATGATGTGATTTTTTTCAACGGTGCTGTCTCGGAAATCCCGGCTTTTTGTGGATCGCAGCTCCGTTCCGGCGGACGTGTGGTCGGGATTTTGCGTCGCGTTGGTGGTCTGCATTCCATTTTCACGGCCACTCTGGAAAAAAGTGGCGAGTGGAATATTCGTTACAGCCTTGATGTCGACGTGCCTCTTCTTCCTGAACTTGCTCCAGCGCCAGAATTCCGGTTTTGAAATTTCGATAATTCATCTCTGAATGCCCATCCATTTTCTCAGGATGGAAAAAGTCGTGGTATCGTGGCATTCAGCAGAGGATGAGGCGGCATCTCCGTGTCTCATCAGGCTCGGGAGAACAGAATGCGGCATGTGTGGTTTGCCGGGGTTGGTCTAAGCACAATCCTGTCCTGCTCAACGGCGTTGGCGCAGAAATATGACGGTAGCGGTTCTCCGACCTTCATCCCGCACACTTTGCAGGAAGCTCTCTCGTCTGCCTATCTGACGAATCCGACATTGTTGCAGGAGCGCGCCACTTTGCGTGCGACCGATGAACAGGTGCCGACGGCTCTGGCTGGTTGGCATCCAAAAATCACCGGGACATTCGCCCCAAGTTATTACAAGGGTGAAAGCAACTATTTCGGCAGTACGGACGGCGGTGGCGGCGGGTATAATCGTAAATACAATACCTTTGGTTACAGCAGCATGGCGACCGTTCAGCAACCAATATGGACGGGAGGCAAGACGACTGCATCGACGCATCAGGCAGTGAATCGCGTCATGGCTGAGCGCGCGCATCTTATTTCTGTCGAACAGCAGGTTTTCTCAGATGTTGTCAGCGCTTATGTGAGTGTTGTGCAGGACGAGCAGTTGCTGGCAATCGGTATCAATAACCAGCATGTTCTTGAGCAGCAGTTCAAGGCAACGAAAATTCGTTTTCGTGATGGTGAGTTGACCCGAACCGATGTCGCTCAGGCAGAGACCTCTCTGGCGTCTGCGATCGCATCACGTCGACAGGCAGAAGGTAATCTGCAGGCCGCCCAGGCGACCTATATGCAGGTGGTTGGTATAGCACCGCCTCCGAATCTTGAGCCGCCACAGCCACTGCAATTGCCGGTCAATAGCGAAACGGAAGCGGTCCATATGGCCGTGGACAATAATCCTGACGTTATCGCCGCACTGTTTGCAGAGGCTTCACAAAAAGATGCCGTAGCTGTCGCCATGGCCGCGCTGATGCCGTCCATCACGGCGAATCTGGCCTATTCCCATGCAAAGAATCAGCAGCTCGATAATCAGCTGAATGACAACAAATACGCCACGCTGAATATCAACGTTCCGATTTATCAGGGAGGATCGGAATATGCAGGGGTCAGGCAGGCGAAGCAGCAGACACAAGCGGCGCATCGTGCGGTTGATGTGCAACGCCGTTCGGCGGCACAGGCTGCTGCTTCCAACTGGCAGAAATTGCTGAGCTACAAGGCGGCTATCAGCAGTGATCGGATTGCCATCAAGGCAGGCTATATCGCGCTTGATGGTGTTCAGCGTCAGGCTATTGTTGGAACGAGTTCAACCCTTGAAGTCCTGCAGCAGCAAAGCACCCTGTTGTCCGCTCAGACGGCGTTGGTGCAGGATCTGGGGAATATGGTCACGACCTCTTATGGTGTTGCCTCGGCTATCGGGCGTTTGACCGCACGCGACCTGCATCTTCGCGTTCCGCTCTATGATGAGAAAGCCTATTATAATGCGGTGAAGGATCGTCTCTGGGGCATCAATGACTATGCGACCAATGAGCCTGGACGTTGATGATATCGGGCAGCGATAATTCTGTTTTCATTCAATAGAAACGAAATGGACACCGCGTTGCACGGTAATGCTCCGGATATTCTTTCGGTTTACAATGTCATTCGCGAATTGACCGCGACTTTGCCTGCTCCTGAGCGAAGGAGAACGTTTGTTTCCACGACTGGAGACAGCCTTCTTGTTCCTCCTTCGCCGCATGTGATGGCTGCACGGCGTGCAGCGCGGATTGAAGAAACGATCAGGAAAGAGATTCAGGCCGGGCTTGATGATTGGCTGAGTCTGAATCTTCCGCGTATTGTGCAGTCGGCGATACGGCGTGCCGATCAGCAGAATTGAGGTTTCTGCACCGCAGAACTCCCGCACATAGCTCTTTATCCTGCGCTGGCAGTTCCGTTCTTGTCGATCTCATGGCAGAAAAGCCACCTGTTTCGGTCGGAGCTTATGCTTTCCGTCCGTTTTTTCTGTCTGCGGTTGATTGAGAGATGTTGAACAAAACGTTCCTGCCCGGCGAAACCGAATCCCGCCTCTATGCCCTTTGGGAAGCAGGTGACGCCTTCTCTGCTCGCCCGGATAGCAAGGCTGATCCCTTCACGATCATGATCCCGCCGCCGAATGTGACGGGAAATCTGCATATTGGTCATGCCCTGACGATGACCCTGCAGGACGCTCTGATTCGGTGGCGCAGGATGCAGGGACGCGACACGTTGTGGCAGCCGGGCACCGATCACGCAGGTATTGCGACGCAGTTGATGGTCGAACGTGCCCTGATCGCGGAGAAGAGTTCTCGCGCTGAACTTGGGCGTGACGGCTTCATCGAACGGGTCTGGCAGTGGAAAGGCGAGTCCGGCGGTGCAATCACCCGCCAGCTTCGGCGCCTTGGTGCCTCTCCTGATTGGAAGCGTGAGCGCTTCACCATGGATGAAGGTCTGTCGAAATCGGTTCGTGAGGTTTTCGTCACCCTGTATCGCGAAGGGCTGATTTACCGCGACCGGCGTCTGGTCAACTGGGACCCGGTTTTCCGCTCCGCCATTTCCGACCTGGAAGTGGACAGCAAGGAAGTTCGCGGCTCACTCTGGCACATCATCTATCCGGTTGAAGGCACGGAAGAAACCATTACCGTTGCGACGACGCGTCCGGAAACCATGCTTGGCGATACGGCTGTTGCCGTTCATCCTGAGGATCCGCGTTACAGCGCACTGGTTGGCAAGTTCGTCATTCTGCCGTTGACGGGGCGGCGTATTCCGATTGTGGCTGATGCTTATTCCGATCCGGAAAAAGGCACCGGCGCCGTCAAAATTACCCCGGCGCATGATTTCAACGATTTTGAAGTTGGACGCCGTCACAACCTGCCGATGCCGTCTGTCCTTGATGAAGGCGCTCAGGTGATCCTGACGGAGATTGCAGACGAAATCTCTGCAGTTCCCGGTCTGGCGGATCCTGTCTTTGTCCAGTCGCTTGAAGGAAAAACACGCGAGCAAGCGCGTAAGGAGATTGTCGCGGAACTGGAGCGACTTGGTTTCCTTGCCAAAATTGAGCCACATACGAATCAGGTGCCTCATGCCGAGCGTGGTGGTGCTGTGGTGGAACCGCGTCTGACCACCCAGTGGTATTGCGATGCAGGCACGCTGGCCGGCCCGGCGATCGAGGCGGTCGAAAGCGGGAAAGTCAATTTTGTTCCCAAGCAGTGGGAAAATACTTTCTTCTCGTGGATGCGGGATATTCAGCCCTGGTGCATCTCCCGTCAGCTCTGGTGGGGTCATCGTATCCCGGCATGGTATGGGCCCGATGGTCATGTCTTTGTCGCGGGGGATGAGGCCGAGGCCATCAGACAGGCTGAGGATCATTATGGTGACAAGGTCGAGTTGACGCAGGACGAAGACGTTCTTGATACGTGGTTCTCTTCTGCCCTGTGGCCGTTTTCCACGCTTGGCTGGCCGGAAAAGACGCCGGAACTCGATCGCTATTATCCGACGGATGTTCTGGTCACCGGTTTTGACATCATCTTCTTCTGGGTGGCCCGGATGATGATGATGGGGTTGCACTTCATGAAGGATGTGCCGTTCCGGACGGTCTTCATCCATGGTCTGGTCCGCGATGAGAAGGGCCAGAAGATGTCGAAGAGCAAAGGCAATGGCCTTGATCCTCTGGAAGTGGTCGAGGAATTTGGTGCGGATGCTCTGCGCTTCACGATATGCGCCCTGACGGGTCTGGGACGTGATGTGAAGCTTGGTCCGAAGCGGGTTGAGGATTATCGCAGTTTCGTCACCAAACTCTGGAACGCGGCCCGTTTCTGCGAGATGAATCTGGTCACGCCGGCCCCTGATTTCGACCCGGCATCCGTAAAAACACCATTGGCACGCTGGCTGGTTCATGAGACGGCTCAGGCAGTGCGTGAAGCGACTGCGGCTCTCGAAGTTTATCGCTTCGATGAATATGCCGCAGTGACTTATCGTTTCGTGTGGAACTGTTTCTGTGACTGGTTCCTTGAGTTTGCCAAGCCGGTTTTCTCATCTGACCATGCAGAAGAAGCGCGTGAACTGCGCGCTGTGACGGCATGGGCGCTGGAAACGATTCTACGGCTGCTTCAGCCGGTCATGCCGTTTGTGACTGATTCCATTTGGTCCTCCTTCGGGTTTGGAACAGAGGGAGATCTGATTGCGGCTTCATGGCCTGTTCCCGTTGAAGTGGCAGGTGCTGAAACTGCGTGTGCCGAAGTTGATTGGGCCATCCGGTTTATTACCGAGGTTAGGACCATTCGTGCGGAGATGAACATTCCTCCCTCACGTCCGTCACCCGTCCTGTTGCGGGAGGCTTCGGCGGAAAGCGTCGCGCGTGCCGGACGCTGGCAGGAAGCCATTGCCCGTCTGGCGCGTGTTTCCGAAGTCGGGGTCATGGAAGGCAGCGACATGCCGGCGGGTGGCGCGGCTCAGACGGTTCTTGATGAGGCGACACTTGTATTGCCTCTTGCCGGGCTGATTGATCTGGAAGCCGAGCGTGTGCGTCTGAGCCGTGAACTGGAAAAGGCGGAAGCAGAGATCGCGAAGACCGAGCAGAAATTGTCCAATCCGAACTTTGTGACGCGTGGCAAGCCAGAGATCGTAGAAGAAACCCGCGCTCGTCTGGTGACGCAGCAGGGAGAAAGAGACCGGTTGAAAGCAGCGTTCGAGCGGATTGCCGATGCCTGAAACAGTGCTGGCGGCAGGCATTTCTGTCCTGCCGCCAGCGTTGATATTTCAGGGTATTTTAGATGAAACCGACGATTTGACGATTTGAAGCGTTGCCCGGGCCGCCCCGGTTTGCAATCCGGCCCAACTGAAACTGTAGGTATGCCCGTTTGCCTGCCACTGGATCTGTGCGGGAAATGTGTCGCCCATTGCATGTTCCGGGGTGAACAGGCTGCCATCACGCAGTTTTCTGGTAATGATCTGCCCATGGCGATCCGTCATCTGTTCAGGTTTTGCATCTGATACGGAATAGGTTCCAAGAGAGCAGTAATGCGCACCGTGACAGTCGGGTGTCGTGTCAAAAAACACCAGAACCTGATCGCTTTTTCCCACAGAGGTGGTCTCTGGTATGGCGGAAGAAGCGCCAGCGCTTTCCGTCCATGCATATAGCTTCGCCTTCGAATATGGGAGGCGTAATGGAAAGCCGACAGAGACACCCGAGGCTTTCAACGATTCGATAAGATCGTAATACCCCGATGCGGTTTTAGCGGGCTGCGTCAGGATGCCCCTGCATATGGCTTTTGTCGGGGCAAATGTCTGGAAGAGGACGCCGGACAGGCATGCAACCGACAGGAGAAGTGCTTTCTGCATTTTGAACTCCATTTGGGTAGTGCTTCTTTCAGAAAGAAGCTTCGGCTTCCGCTGAGGCGTCCCGCATTGAAGTTGCCGTGTCACGCACGACAGGGCCGTGCTCGCGTTCCAGTCGCCGGATTGTGAAGTGAGCACGGGCAAGAGCACGATAGTGATTCAGAAAAGCAGTGTTCAGTGCCGCGCCGCAAAGAGCACCCGCGACGGGCATCATCTGCATGCTCAGCTTCTGTCCCAATGCAAGACCATAATGTGAGGCGACTTCCGAGATCAGGAGGACGACAGGTCTTCCACGCAGAAGGGCACGTGCCGAGAAATATCCGAGTTCGCTTTCCCGTTCCGCCGCGACATTCGGGAATGCACGCAGGGCGAAGACTTCAAGGCATGCACGGCGTGCGTCCTCTTCTGACAGATCTTCGCCTTCTTCACGCGCGATTCTCGCGATTTCACGCATGATGGTCAATGTGGTGAACGTGATATCCGGTCCCAGTCCAGCCAGCCCGACAAAGCCTCCAGCCGCGCCTGATACGGCCACTGCTGCCTGTAGAGCGGTTCCGCGGAGATTGCGGGCGCCACTGCTGTTCCGTGTGCGCGAGATCTGGAGTTCTGCTTCGGTGGCCGGGGATTTGAGGCCCGTCATTGCCACGTCAAACGCGCGGACCAACGCGGATTCTGCAAGACCGCGCACCTTATCCTGTATTCCGGGTGCGACACCCATGCCTTTCAGGCCCAGCTGGGCGGCGTGCCCTACTGCGCCCCCCATAAGATCCGCCAGTTTGACCAGAACACCTCGGCCGGCCTCAACCTGAGCGAGGGCCTGTTCCAGTTCCGTCAGCTCGGCTCCTGTCAGAGCCAGCGGAGCCAGATCATTGCCTGTGGGAGAATTCATGTCGGTATCCTGTCGGAAAAAGAAACGAATGCAATCCTATTGCGTAAGTTCTGATAAGGTTAAAGAAAGAGGAACTGACGACAAGAGTTTCAGGCAGAAAGCAGCTGCCACAGAAACGGGAGACAACTGATGGGCCGGATCACAGGACCTGCCAGAGCAAAAGCCCTTGATATGGTGTGCCTGAAATATTGTGCATTCCTCCTTCTTCTGAATGGAGTTGCAATCCCGGTGACGGAAAGGGTGGCCTATGCTGCTCCGTCTGCCATATCACGGATGTCTCCGGCAACCTCGGCCCGTCCTGTGGAGGATAATGAAAAGGCGCCACCTCCGCCGGATGGATATGAAGTTCTGCCGGATGATGATGAGATAGAAATTACGCGCTGGTCGCCCAATATGCCACCATCCCGTCACGCTTCCTCTGTGCTTGTTGATGCATCCCAGACACCTCGTGATGACAGGAATCTTCCGACGATCGATGTGCTTGGTATTCCAGTCACGATCAATGCACCTGTCGTGCCGCCTTATAACGGCGCGTTTACCTATACGACCTATGCTGGGCAGGCAGGAAATGGTCGCAATGCGCCAGGCGCGTGGGGTAGTGTGGGAGAACCATGAAAAGAGCGAGAGTGTGAATGCGGGCGGATGATGGAGAAATCATGACGGATGTGTCTGAGCCTCTGGTCAGTTCGTCGGCCGCTTCACCTTCTTCGGCATCAACGGGGAGTGCCCCGCATCAATCGTTAAAACCGCCTTTTCCACCTCCTCCGCAGATGCCCGATATGTTCGGGCCCGAGAATATACGGTACGATTTCAATCTTGGCTGCCGTGTTCAGCTGCCAGAAGGCAAATGGTTTATCCGGCTGCGTGATCTTGATACCGACAATATCCTGTTTCAGGCGACATCCGGGCAGGCGACGGTCTGTAGTTCCAAGCGTTTTTATGTCCGGTTCGGGATTGAGATCTTTCGGGATGAAGTTCCGGTTTTCCGGCATGAGTATGATTGCCGTGATCAAGATGTTCTGATTCAGCTTCCGGTTGGAACACTTGGAGATACGATCGGGTGGTTTTCCTATATTGAGCGTTTCAAGGAAAAGCATGGATGTCGCATTACATGCACGATGTCTGCTGCCATTATCCCGCTTTTTGAGAAGGCCTATCCCGATATCCATCTGATAACGGAAGAGGATCTGAAGAACAAACGTGATGTTCTGAAATTTTACGCTACCTATACGATGGGTTTGTTCTTCGAGGATAAGGAAAATATCTGGCAGCCATCAGACTTCCGGCTTGTTGGCCTGCATCGCACGGCGGGATATATTCTGGGTGTTGATCCGACCGAAGAGCCACCACGGATTGTGCTGGAGGATGATAGCCGTCCTGTTGATCAGCCTTATGTCTGTATTGCCACGCAGAGCAGCAGCCAGTGCAAATACTGGAACAATCCTTATGGCTGGCAGGAAGTCATCGCGTTTCTTAAACGTTGTGGATACCGCGTGATCTGTATTGACCAGAAACGCGTTCATGGCACGCACCCGGTCTGGAACCATATTCCTTGGGGAGTTGAGGATCAGACGGGAGACCATCCTTTGACCGAGCGTGCACGCTGGTTGCGGCATTGTGAATTTTTTATTGGTCTCTCAAGTGGTTTGTCGTGGCTGGCATGGGCTGTCGGTGCGAAAGTGGTCATGATTTCTGGTTTCACCCATCCCGTGAACGAATTTCACACACCCTGGCGTATTGTGAATTATCATGCCTGCAATTCCTGCTGGAATGATCCGGCCTGCCTCTTTGATCATGCGAATTTTCTGTGGTGTCCGCGTCATGCGGGTTCAGACAGGGCATTCGAATGCACACGGCTGATGACGGCCGGGCATGTCATCAGGGTGTTGAAAACGATCCCCGGGATACAGCCCGAAGAAATATGAAGGTAACAGAGGTTTCATCCGTGAGTAGGGCTGGATGCAGGTAAGGGTAGTTATAGATACGCTTGCAGAGTAACTTTTCGGAGTTCCCCCGACTATCAGAGGATAGGCGGGAGAAAGTCGTGGTCATTGTCCGGTTGATGTGACCGGAAAAAAGAGTGGATGGTCGGAACTGAAATGAGAGAGCAAAAATCCGGGATTCAGGTTTCCGGGATTCATAATCCCTTGTACAGAAAAGCCTTTCAGGCTTGCCGCGGCGTGTCCACGCCTCGCGTTCTGTCTGCTATGATCGCAGGGATCGCGCTGAATGCGGCGGCGTTGCCAGTGCTGTCTTATGCTGACACTCCGTCAGCCATTCAGCCACAGATGCAGACCACGACCATTCCTAATTTTGTGAATCTGGTGAAGCAGGTCAAACCTGCGGTGGTTTCCATTACAGCCATGTTGAAAGATGACGAGGTTGAGGATGAAGAGGGGCCCGGGCAACAGGGTGGTGGTATGCAGGGCATGCCATTTCCTTTCCCGTTTCCTTTTCAGATGATGCCGCAGCAACATCAGCGGCAGACGATTGAGGCGCGCGGGTCAGGCTTTCTTATATCCGCAGACGGGTATGTCGTGACCAATAATCATGTGGTTAAGGGCGCGACAAAGGTTACCGTCACGCTGGATGATGGAACCAAATTGCCGGCGAAGATTGTCGGGCGTGATCCCAAAACGGATCTTGCGCTTTTGCAGGTGAGTTCGAAGACGCATCTGCCTTTTATCGAACTGGGTGAGTCTGATCATGTTCTTCCGGGTGAATGGGTTGTTGCGGTTGGCAACCCGTATGGCCTTGGTGGAACGGTGACTGCCGGTATCGTTTCTGCTTTGGGGCGCGATATTGGTGATGGGCCTTACAACAACTTTTTCCAGATTGATGCTCCGATTAATCGCGGAAACTCGGGCGGGCCGCTGTTCACACAGGATGGAAAGGTCATCGGCGTCAATACGGCGATCTATTCCCCCAATGGGGGCTCCATCGGAATTGGATTTGCGATTCCATCTGATGTTGTAAAGAACGTTGTGGATCAGTTGCGTCGGACCGGCCATGTTGTCCGGGGCTATCTTGGTGTTGAGGCGCAACGTATTTCGCCATCCATGGCCAGCGCCATTGGGATGCAGGTTGCTCCGGGTGTTCCACCCGCGGGGGCACTGGTTGCGAATGTGACCCCAGACAGTCCTGCTGCAAAAGCAGGTCTGAAATCGGGTGATGTGATCACGGCGCTGAACGATAAGAAGATCAGCGATCCACACGCTCTGGCGATGAAAGTTGCAGAAATTGCTCCGGATACGACTGCGACAGTTGATATCCTGAGAAATGGTGCGGCGCAGAGCATCAAGGTGAAGATTGTCAGTCAGGACGCAACAGGTGCGGCTGCCGGTGATGCAGTTTCAGGTGACAAGGGAGAAAAGCTGGGTGTTTCTCTGGCGCCATTGTCGGAGCACGCTCGTCAGCAACTGGGCCTTGAGGCTTCCGTGCATGGCGTTCTGATCAATGCAGTCGAACCGGGATCTCCTGCCGAGCAGGCTGGCCTGCATTCAGGTGACGTTCTTCAGGCGGTGGGTGATCAGAAGGTTGATAATCCACAGGCTGCTGTAACGGCTGTGCATTCCGCACTGAAAACACGTAAGGCGGTTCTGCTGCGTATCCTCCGCGATGGGCAGGCATTGTTTGTGGGTGTTTCCCTGAATGGTGATGATAATCTTCCGGAATAATTCCGGAGATATGTCCATGTGACTGGAACTGGAAGATTTTTCTAGATTCCGTATTGAAACAGAGAGAGCGGTTTCGGATGTGTCCGGAACCGCTTTTTTTGTGTCGTTTCAGAGCATGCGGAGGCTGTCGTTCGATCTATTTTCGTATCGGTGTGTTTTTAATTGTAATGTTATAACATCTCATATAAGCAATCCCGCTCCAGTTCATGGTATGGTTTGATAGAAGATGGAAATGGCGCAGGTGATACGATCTTCAGGCTTTTCTCGTATCTCTTTCCTATTGAGTGGCATTGCGATGCTGACGTTATACTCTCAGAGGGTATGCGCCGCAGAGACGACAGAGGATGCGCTGGAGACCTCTCAAAAACAGGAAGAAACGACGAAGGCGTCTTCTGTTGTGGCTTCCCGCTCTTCTTTTGATGGAGAAACGGGCGTCGATGCTGCACCGTCATCCGAAGAACATATCATGGTGAATGCACGTCTCGATCGTCTTCGCTCTGCACTGCAACCGTCAACCGGAGCGACTGTCTGGCGTTTCAGTCGTCAGGATCTGGAGCGTATTCCCGGTGGAGATAACGCTCCGCTGAATCAGGTTCTTTTGCAGGCGCCGGGCGTGACGCAGGACAGTTTCGGACAGATTCATGTTCGTGGCGATCATAACGAAGTTCAGTTTCGTATTGATGGCGTACAACTTCCTGAAGGACTCAGTGTTTTCGGGCAGGCATTGATGACACGTTTCGTTCATTCAATGTCTCTGACAACAGGTGCGCTACCTGCGGAATATGGCTTCCTGCCCGCTGGTGTGATCGATCTGCAGACCAAAAGCGGCAGTACTGATCCGGGCGGAGAAGTGTCCATTTATGGCGGTGCGCGAGATTATTTCCTGCCTTCTTTGCAGTATGGCGGGCATTACAAGAAATGGGATTATTTCCTGACGGCGGATTACGTTCATAATCGTGTGGGCGTTGAAAACCCGACACCGTCTTTCAATGCCATTCATGATCTGAGCAATCAGTATCATTTCCTTGGGCATCTTCGTTATACAGCTGACGAGAATACGCGCATCAGTTTTATCGCGGGTGTTTCAAATGCGCAGTATCAGCTTCCCAATAATCCGGGACAGCAGAAGCAGTTTGTCAGCCCGTCCTTCTCGGGAAGTACATTGTCCCATCAGCTTTACGGCAGTGTGGACAGCAGTTCTCTTGATGAGCGGCAGAAGGAAATCACGGATTTCGCTATTCTGTCCCTGCAGAAAGATATTGGAAACCTCAGTTTCCAAACCTCCGTTTTTTCTCGATATAGTTCCCTGGGTTACTCCCCGGATATGCTGGGTGATCTGGTTTATAACGGTGTGGCGCAACACGCGGCGCGTTCAGTCATGTCAACAGGTGAGCAGACTGATTTTACATGGCACGCAGCGAAAAGGCATACAGTGCGTTTTGGTTTCCAGATGTTTCTGGAAAGAACAATTTCAAAAACGGATACGCGAGCCTATCTCCAGACCGGTGAAGATGCGGATGGAAACGCCGAGTTTGATGGAAAAACGGTCAATATTCATGATGGAACCGGGCGCACAGGCTGGATTTATGGCCTTTATGCGCAGGATGAGTGGAAGCTGGCTCATAATCTGACCCTGAATTATGGTCTGCGCTTTGATGGCGTTGATGAATACGCTCATTCGAATCAGGTCAGTCCACGTGTCAATATTGTGTGGAAGCCATGGCAGGGAGCGGTGATGCATGCTGGCTATTCCCGCTATTTCACTCCACCACCGTTTGAGTTGATCGGGGGGGCGTCCCTGTCAAAATATGTTGGAACATCAGCCGAGGCAGCGAATTCCCAGAATTCGACGGTCAAGGCGGAAAGAGATCATTATTTTGATGCAGGGTTGTCACAGGAAATCGTCAAAGGCTGGAATGTGTCGTTTGATGCTTATGTCAAACTGGCCAAAAATCTGATTGACGAAGGACAGTTCGGCGCTCCTGTCATCCTGTCTGCGTTCAATTATCGCCGTGGTCAGGTGAACGGTTATGAGGTTTCAACGAATTATTCGTATGGTGGGTTGAACCTTTACGGAAGCTTTGCGTGGTCCCGGGCGATCGGCAAGGATATTGTCAGCGCCCAGTGGAATTTTGATCCTGCTGACCTGTCTTATATCCGCAACAGATGGGTTCACCTTGATCATGATCAGCGTTGGACCGCATCGGCTGGTGCTTCATGGACGGCTTTCAGAAAGAGCACGCATCCTTTCATGATTTCAGCCACGATGCTTTACGGGAGTGGCCTGCGGACCGATGGTGAGATTCCCAATGGGGTTTCATTGTCTCCTTACGCGACATTCAATCTTTCGATGGTGCAGACCTTCAAGAATCTGTTCCATTCAAGATATCTGCAAAAAACGCAGCTTCGTCTTGATGTCGTCAATCTGTTCGACAGGACATATCAGTTGCGTGATGGCAGCGGGATCGGAGTTGGAGCACCGCAATATGGTCTTCGTCGGACCATTATGTGCGGTATTTCCGAGCGCTTCTGAAAACGGTTATGCCCGTCCGGCAGGATATTTTGCCGGACGGACAGTCTCTCTATTTTGTTTTGCAAAATGCGCAGACAGGTCCGGCAAAATCTGAAACCAGTTTCATCATGATATCTATTGATGGACGGATGGAGGAGACCGGAGTTCTTTCATTCAGCCCATGCATGAAATTTTCGGATGGACGAATGAACAGGGGAGATACGCCATAACTTGGGATTCCATGACTGCGGAACCACATGCTGTCACTGGCGCCAGCGGATATTCCCGGAAAGACAGACAGACCGGGAATGACTGACTGGACAGCTGCCTTGATGGTATTGGAAATTTCAGGAGTCAGAGGAGACGCTGCTGTGGCGACGGAACCAAGAGTGGTGTCTTCGAAAATCACGTTTTTATCGTTAGCGATTTTCTGAAGTTCGCTCATGATATCCTGTCGCTTGTGACCCGGGAAGATACGACAGTTGATATTGGCGGTGACTTTCTGCGGTAATGCATTCAGGGCATGTCCGCCGTCAATCATGGTCGCGACACAGGTTGTGCCGATTTGTCCGATCAGAGATGGCTCTGATGAAAGGGTTTCAATGGCCTTACTGTCTGCCGGATTGGCGGCAAAGGCTTTCATTGCAGCACCGATGGCTGGGGTCTGCCATTGAGCGGCATTTATGAAATAGCTTTTTGTCAGATCATTCAGTTCCGGTTTGAACTGGTATTTTCCGATTTTCAGGAGTGCTGCGGCCATTTCATAGATGGCATTGACCTTCCGGGGTTCGGATGAATGGCCACCGGGATTTGTCACTGTCATGCGGAAATCGGCATAAGTCTTTTCGCCACCTTCCCATGAAAAATAGATGGGTTTTCCGCTTTTTTCGTCAAGCACGCCGTCTGCACCATCGACATTGAGAACCATGCCTGCATCTGCGAGTTTTTTTGCGATTTCCTCTCCGGTTTTCATGGAGGTTTCCTCGTCTCCCGAGAATTCCAGAATGATGTCCCTAACCGGTTTATAACCTTCGCGCTTGAGCTGGATCAGTGAAACAATGGCAAGGGCATCGTCCAGTTTCATGTCTGTCGAGCCACGTCCGTAAAGATAGCCATTTTCGACAACGGGCTTGAAAGGATCGCGTGTCCAGTCGGAGGGCTTGGCTTCAACAACATCCATATGTCCGGAAATGACCAGCGGTTTCAGGGATGGATTGGAACCGTGCCAGCGCATCATCATCCATGCTGTCTCTCCTGAAGGAGTGATCGTGATGTCATCGGCAGAAAAACCGCCTGCGATCAGGGCATTCTTGAACAGGGCTGCAACATCGGCTGTCTGGTTTCCCGGTCCTTCGACCGAGCGCAGGGCAATGGCTTTCTGCGCCAGTTCCAATGTTTCCGTTTCTGC
Source organism: Acetobacter sp. (assembly GCA_012517935.1). GTDB lineage: Bacteria > Pseudomonadota > Alphaproteobacteria > Acetobacterales > Acetobacteraceae > Acetobacter. The sequence goes on from JAAYUA010000022.1 coordinate 16,101, forward strand.
CTGAGGATGTGCGGCGGGAGCGTCGTGTGCTGTGGACAGGAGAAAGCTTCCGCAGGCGAGAGCAGCCAGAGATCGATTCAGACGCAAAAGATTTCTCCTTCAAATAAAAAAACCGGCCATGGGAGTGGCCGGTGTGATGCTTGTTTCAATGTTGCTGGTTTTGCTGTGGCGCATCGGGACGACCATATGTCACTTCGGTGTCCGGGATGGCTCCACCCGAACCCGGTTTGGGTGCGGAAATCCCTGTGTTGGGGGCTGGTTCATAACCGCCCTTTGGTGCAGTCGCATCGCTGTAATCAGCATTGCGTTCGCGTCGTTCCTCGGCCTCGGCGGCTTCTGGAAAATTCCGCCCCGGGCGTTCCGGGGGAACGTCGATATTATCTCCGGCACGGGGATCGCTGCCGGGCATCTGGCATGAAGCCAGACTTCCGGAGGCCAGAACGATCAGCAGGACACCACGACGAGCAAGGAACTGCACGGACCGGGACTTCTCAATCCGTCAGGCGGCGGGCTTCTTCCGGTAGCATGACGGGAATGCCATCACGCACAGGAAACGCCAGACCGGCCTGACGGCTGATGAGTTCCCCGGCTTCCCGGTCATAGACCAGCGGTCCTTTTGTCACCGGACAGACCAGCAGGGAGAGCAGACGGGGATCAACGGGTGCTGGCGGCGTGACGTCAGATGACATGGATTAAGGCTCCGGAAAACGGGAAAACGATATGGGAATCGGGGGAAGGAAACGATGGAAACAAGTCGGACCGTTCAGGAAAACAGCAGAGAGGACAGGCGTCTCCGTGCGGCCAGAGTTGCCGGATCAACAGGCCCCCAGGCTTCGAAGAATTTGAGAAGCTGCTGTTTGGCAGCACCGTCATTCCATTCCCGGTCGGCCCGGATTACGGCGAGCAGTTCGGCGGCGGCTTCTTCGCGCTGGCCTGCCGCATTCAGAGCAGTGGCGAGACCGCACCGGGCTTCGTAATCATCCGGACGTGCGGCGATACGTGCCCGCAACTCTTCCGCTTCCTGCGCCGCCTTGCGACCTTCCTTCTTCAGCTCCAGAGCGGATCTGGCGCCTTCCACGTCTGCATGATGTGCGATTTTTGCAGGGACGTCGTTGAGGGCGGCTGTTGCGGCTTCCTCGTCATCCAGTGCGAGAAGGGCGCGTATCAGCCCACCCCATGCGGCGGGATTTTCCGGTTCCTCTTCCAGAGTCTGGGAAAAAAGACCGGCAGCTTCTGCTGGCTGATTTTCTTCCAGAGCCAGACGGGCGGCTTCCAGAAGATCGGCGGAGGGCATCTTGCCTCCACCGGCGGCCTTGAGAACATCTTCGATGAATTTTCTGACCTGACTTTCCGGAAGAGCGCCCTGGAACAGGTCCAGAATCTGCCCTTTCCAGAAAGCGGCGACCATCGGGATCGACTGAAGAGGAAGGCCGAGCTGCATCAGCTGGGCTGTCAGGGAGCGGTTGGCCTCGATATCGATTTTCACCAGCCGGACGCGACCCTTTGCCGCCAGAACGACCTTTTCGATCACAGGGGTCAGTTGTTTGCAGGGACCGCACCAGTCGGCCCAGAAATCGACCAGAACTGGAATATCCCGACTGGCTTCGATGACGTCCGCCATGAAGGTTGCTTCGTTGCCGTCGGCGATCAGTGCCGTGCCCGTTGCGCCCTGTGCTGGCGTTCCGTCTTCGGAAACCAGCCCTCCGGCCTGGGGAGCTGCCGGTTTTTTCTGTCCGATCAGATAGTCCATCGCTCTGTCACCCTGTTCCCAACGCCACGACAGCTTCTGTGTGGCGATCAATCCCGTATGTCTGACTTAGCGCACGACATGCCAAAAACAAATGCTGTGCCGGTCGCTGGTCACCTGTAATTTTTGCAGGATGGATATGGTGCCCGGTTTTTCCCGGTGCAACGCCTGTCACGATGAAGGTTGCATCAGCATCCGGTTCGGGAAAAGACAGTCCTGCTGTGCCACGCACCGCCAACATTCCGGTTTTCTGGCCTTGCAAACATAGCGGCCCTGCAAAATCAGCCAGTGGTGCGCTTCTCGCAGCATGTTTCTCGGGATACGTTTTTCCAGAGCCAGCTCGACTTCGAGCACATTTTTCCCCAAAGCGAGTCCGGTCCGGTTTGCCAGTCTGAAACAATGTGTATCAACCGGCATGGCAGGTTCTTCGAACGCCACATTCATCACAACAGCGGCGGTCTTGCGCCCGACCCCGGGCAGGGCTTCCAGAGCCGTGCGATCACGAGGTACCTCGCCGTCATAATCATCCATCAGTATGCGCGATAATGCGATGATGTTCTTTGCCTTGTGCCGCCACAGACCGATTGTCCGGATCATTTCCCCGACATCATCTTCATGCAGTTTCGCCATCTCGGCCGGGCCGGGAGCCCGGGCGAACAAGGCGGGCGTTGCGCGATTGACGGCAGCGTCTGTTGCCTGAGCCGCCATGAGTGTGGCGATCAGCAACTGGAATGGGGAAGCAAAGACGAGTTCGGTTTCTGCATCAGGCCATGCTTTGGCAAGCTGTCCCAGAAAACGCAGAAGCTCTTCATGTGTCATGTTCCGTGGCGCAAGAGCCTTCGGATCTGGTGCGGCCGGCTTGGCTGACGCTGAGGCAGACGGGGAAGATGCTTTTTTTCTTGCCGTCGTTTTTGGTGATGCGCCCTTTTTCCGACTGCCGGAAGCAGGTGTCAGGGGAAGAGCGGAGGAGCGCTGGGACGGAGACTTGGCCATGCATGAAAGAATGGCATAGGCGCCTTTCCCAGTCGATCACTGACCGCCTGATTCGACAGTTTTTCAAATCAGATAATGTTTTGCTGTCGGGCATGTGAGCATGCGAATCGAAGCAATCGGTGTTCATGTGGTTGAAGAGGTAACTGTCTTTTTTCAATCAGCAGTTTTTCGACACCTTTATTTAGGAAAAGTGTTTTTCGGACTTAAATTTTGTAAATTCTATCGACATTATGATCTTCTCTTGCTGAGCAATCACAATGTCATGTTTTATTTGTTTTTATTTCTGCGTGCCTCTGTGATGAATATTCAGGGCCTATGGCATCAGCTCTCGTCACGATCGTCTGATGGCACGCTATCGTGCGAGGATGAAGTCAGATAGGGGCTTGAGGCGTCGAAGAACAATCGGTTGTCAGAAAGTTCTGCGGCGATGACACGCAGCGCCGCTAGAGCCCGAAGCATTTCCACGCGCTGGGAAATATTGGTTTCGTGCTGCTCCAGCTTTACCAGAGATGACACGGCCAGAAGAGTGGCGCGTTCCGTCCGTCCGTAATGTCCACCATAACGACCAGTGAACTGGGCCATGCGGTTCAGCATTGCGGTGATGTTTTTGCTCGCTTCAGGCGGCATATTGTTCCGGACCAGAAGTCCGCGGAGATTGAGAATGGCAAGCCCGACCGTGATGCCTGAAAGAATGCCTTGCAGATAAGCTTCGATGATTGGTCCGCGTCGTGTGCCAACCGTGTTCATCAGCCGCACCATACGTTCCGTGCCCGCGCCGACAATGTCTGAGGATGTCGCCGGATGGGGATTTTGTGCCAGATGGCGCAAGGCCCGGAGGATCTGCCGCCGGATATCCCACCGCACGGCATTGGGGTCCAGTGGCAGAAAGACCCGATACATCCATGTGCAGAAAGCCATGCTCAGGAAAAGCGGAAGTGCTGTTGTGAAAAAGGTGATTTCATCCAGTCGGTTGTCATTCATTGGTGAAATCAGGATGGTCAGGAAAAGATTATAGGAAACTGCGACAAAGGCGATGGATGGATTGGCGAAAGCAAGGCCGCCGATCATCATGGGGGGAATCAGGCACATCGCCAGCATTTCATAGACGCTGACAGAGGGCACGATGAGGAATGCGAGAAATGCCGCGACGGCCGTAACGTAGATTGTGCCACGCATGAACGCACGGCTCGCCATGACCGGGGTTTCGAGTGTTGAAAAGAGGGACGCGATAATGCTGACGAACATCAGGAACAGGGCTCCGGAGGGCCAGCCTGTTGTGAGCCAGATCACTCCGGCCAGAAAAACGCTTACACTGGCGCGAAGGCTGTTCTCAAAGGCCAGTCGCCAGTCACGCCAGGTCCGTATGGCGAAGTGAAAGCGATCATGTGGTGGAGGATTGCGGGTCTGGTCGAACTGGACCAGCGCGTTTTCCAGTTCCTCCAGCACATCGTCGAGCATATGGAGGGCTTGTCCCTGTCGCGTGATACCTGTTTCTGTCACCACATCGACCGGGGGATGCGTGACAAGCTGCATTTCCTTTTCAAGACATTCCGCAGCACTGACGCTGCACGAAGACCGAAGGGCTGCCAATTCGTCCCGAAGGCAGGAAAACTCATTCGGGTTTTTCAATCTGTCTGGCAGGGACAGCAGAAATTCGCGACATTTTGCCGCTTCGAGCTGCCATTCCTGTTTCGGCATGTCCTTGTCATGCATCAGGGCACAGAGATTCAGTCCCCTTGAAAACAACATGGTGATAGACGCCAGCGCCGCGCGTGCATGGTCGCCTTCATGACCATGTCGTCCCATCTCGATTTCCGCGAACTCGACCTGATCGCCCAGAGCCGCGAGGGAGACCAGCATTTCGGGGGAGGTTTTCAGCGCGGTTCGATCGTTGTTCAGCAATTTTGAAAGTGTGGCAGAGACCTGATGCATGGCCGAGATGAAATTGTCTGAAAGCCGGTCCCGGGCACGTTGCGTCAAATGAAACTGGAACAGGGAGGAGAAGGATGTCTCAATCACGATGCCCAAGGTGATATATGTTGCCCTGGCCATGGCGATTTCGAACATGTGATCTGGTGCGGAGATCCCGTCGATGGCGATGATCGACAAGGTGAAGCCGCTGGCCCGCATGCCGTGCATGCGATAGTTGCTCATGGATGCCGGGCCGGGCAGGAATGTGCCGATGAAGCATAACCCGCCGATGGATGCGGCAAGCAGCAGAATGAACAGAAGCGGCTGCTGTGGCGTGATGCTGACCAGAATGAACGCGGCAATTGTCCCGACGATCATGCCGAACATATGCCAACGTGCTTTTGCGATGGATTTTCCTCGGGAACCCTGAGCGACCATCCAGACTGTCAATGCGGCCCATTGCGGGCTGCCAAGCTCCATCCAGAGCGCGATGCCGAGTGCCACGAGGGAAGCGATGGTCGTTCGGAAAGCGTAGCCTGCATCCAGAAGATCGGGGGCAAGCAGCCATTTGAAACGCACACTGAAAGGTGTTGCAAACCAGCTGCGCTCCATAAGGCGACCAAGGACGGACAGTATCCCTTGTCTGGTGAGCGCAGCTTTCTCAGTCATTTTTGCTCCCGATATCGTGGCCACTGGAAATGGTGAGGCTCTTCATCCTGTTTACAGTGAATATTTCCGGAGATGGTATGACAGGAGCTGATAACTCAGTTTCCGGAAAAGAAGGGTGTATTTGCTTTCTGTCAGTGCATTCACTTTAAAAACGCAGGCTGGCACGCTATCTCAGTCATATGAGTGATACATCCGGATTTCGTGTTTCCGATCGTGCGGCCAGCCGGATCGGAGAAATTATAGCCGCACGTGGGGAGCCGGATCTGGCCCTGCGGGTGGTTGTTTCCGCTGGTGGCTGCAACGGGTTCCAGTATGAATTCAAACTGGATGCGGAGCGGGCGTCAGACGATCATGTGATCAAAGCGGGGCAGGTGGCCGTCGTTGTCGATCCTGCCAGCCTTGATCTGCTGGCCGGGGGCGAACTGGATTACACGGACAAGCTGATGGGTGCGCATTTTGCAATCACCAACCCGAATGCGGCTTCGTCCTGTGGATGTGGCAACAGCTTTTCATTGTCGGACTGAGTGTCGATAATGAAATTTGCAACCTGGAATGTGAATTCAGTCCGCCAGCGGCAGACGCATGTGCTGGAATGGCTGGCGCAGGTTCAGCCCGATCTTCTGATGTTGCAGGAGATCAAATGTGAGGAAGACCAGTTTCCCGGCGATGTGTTCCGGGAGGCCGGGTACCACTCTGCTGTTGTCGGGCAAAAAAGCTATAATGGCGTTGCGATCCTTTCACGTCAGCCTTTTGAGGTGCGTTGTCGATCACTGCCGGGACTGACGGAAGCAGAACCACCCGCACGCTATATCGAAGTCGAATCCTGTGGGATTGTGTTTGGCAATCTCTATTTGCCGAACGGCAATTCCGGTGGGGCAGCCGGTTATGAAGGTAAACTGGAATTTCTGGCGGCCCTGACGGCTCATGCACGCAGGATGCTGGTTGAGGAAAAGGATTTTGTTCTGGCGGGCGATTATAATGTCTGCCCGACCGAACGGGATCTTGCGCCGGGCGCGCTTCCTTCCGACGATGCGCTGGTCCGCCCCGAAAGCCGTGCGGCCTTCAGGGAACTGCTGTGGCTTGGACTGACTGACGCGGTACGGGCGCTTCATCCCGATGAAACGATTTATACCTTCTGGGATTATCAGGCTGGTGCGTGGCGGCGCGATATGGGGTTACGGATTGATCACGCCCTGTTGTCGCCACGTCTGGCTGAGCACCTGATTTCCGCTGAACCGGATCGGGATGAACGCGGGAAAGAAAAACCGTCTGATCATGTGCCTTTGATCGTCACGCTCTCCTGAATTTCCTGTTAACCGATGAAGCGTTCGATCAGGGTGATCTGCGCCGTGGCGACGGATAGGGAGAGCCATGCCAGTGCGAAGAGCACGGTGACAGGTCTGACGCCTGTTTGCGGTTTGCAGGGGAAGAGCAGACACAGGAAACAGGCGACCGGCAGGAAATAGCGCCCCTGAATCCCGTCGATCAGGGGGGAGTCGGGTGGCGTCCAAATGAGAAAAAGTGACAGGAAAATCCCGATGACGCTCGTGCCGATAATGCTGATGATGGCTGCATTGCGCAGCAGCATCGCATAAGTCGGACGGACATATTTGCGGATATTGAAACCGCTCAGAAATGACAGAACCAGCACGAATCTGCTCAGTCTGAGGAAAGATCGGGGCAGGGCTGTGTCGAGCCAACCGGCCATGCCGATGAACTGATCGAGCCAGGCATGATGCAGGACGATCAAAGAGAGCCACAGGGCTTTCATGAAAATGAACGGATCTGATCGGACACGTTGCGCCTGTGCAATCTGAATGGCCGTTTTGGGCAGCTCTGTCGGAAGCAGGCCGGCCGCAAACCATGTTCCGGCCAGAAAGCAGGCGATCGTCGGGCAAAGCAGGGTGCGCAGGACGGTCGCCCGGGATGTCGCCAGAAGACAGGGTAGAAAGGCGAGAGGAAGGAGGGGTGGTTTGGCCATTGCGATCACGCCGAAGCCGCACCCCGTCAGCACTTGAAGCAAGAGAGAGCTCCTGTCCGATGATGCGTAACGGGACAGGATGGCGCTGAGCAGGGCGCAGAGGGCAATCAGGTTTCCATCCTGAGACACGGAACCGGCCAGCCAGAGTGTCATGGGAAGGGACAGCAGCACCAGAAGGAAGAACCGTCCTCTCTGGCACAGACATAAAGCCATGGTGCTGATGATGACGAAGGAAAGACCGGCAGCCAGACGTCCCAGACGCAGGCTGGTCAGAATGGGACGATCATTGAGGCGTGCCATGGCGATGGCGGCGGCCTGAGGCAGATAGCAGACCGGGCCATAGATGACGGTGTTCGGGAAGCCGAACAGCAGGGGTGTTCCTGTCCATTTTGTTTTTTCTGCAAGGGACAGCTGTTCAGCATCCGGTCGTCTGTCAGGATGTCCTTTCAGAGTCTCCGTGACATGAAGAATGGGCTCCAGATCGGAGGGGAGCAGGTCACCGCTCAGCCCTCCCTGGCGATATCCGATGAAATGTCCCTCTCCGATCTCTGCGGCGCGTGTAAAATGGGCGTCTTCATCCGGAACCTGAAAAGGGGGGACGATAAAGGCGCTGCTGAATACGGACAGAAGCGCAAAAAATGCGAACAGAATGGGAAGTATGCAGTTGGGCAGTCCGGGGGATAAGGCCCGGCGCCAGATGTCAGAGATGCTCTTCAATGGCGACACGTGCCGCTGTAGCCAGTTCATCTACCCGCTCATTTTCCGGAACACCGGAATGTCCTTTGACCCAGTGCCATGAAACATCATGCGGTTTTGCCGCGTCGAGCAGGCGTCTCCACAGATCCATGTTTTTGACCGGATCACCGGAGGCGTTGCGCCAGTTGCGGCGGACCCAGCCGGTTGACCAGCGGGTGATGCCATTGCGGACATATTCGCTGTCGGTGTGCAGATGGACGGTACAGGGGCGTGTGAGGGCTTCAAGAGCTTCAGCCGCCGCCGTCAGTTCCATCCGGTTGTTGGTCGTTTCCTTTTCGCCGCCCGACAGTTCCTTTTCATGCTCTCCAAAGCGGAGCAGCACGCCCCAGCCGCCCGGACCGGGATTGGGGCGGCAGCCGCCGTCGGTCCAGACATGGACTGAGGGACCTCCGTTCGTGGTTTGAGACGGAGATTCGGAGGCGGGGAGATCAGAGTCCATAATCTTTGATCGATGTTGTGCTGAGGTGAAAACGCAGTCGCTTCAGGTATGCCAGAGGATCCTTGCGTGTCACCATCGCGCCGGGCGGCGTGTTGATCCAGTCATAGAGGCGTGTCAGACAGAAACGGATTGCTGCACCTGCGGAGAGAACGGGCAGGGCGTCACGTTCGGCTTCGCTGAGCGGACGGATGCTTTCATAGCCTTCAAGCAGTCTGCGGGCGCAGGTGACGTTGAAGTCGCCATTGTCAGACAGGCACCATGCGTTCAGGCAGATGGCGATGTCATAGGCCAGAATGTCCGTGCAGGCGAAGTAGAAATCGATCAGCCCTGACACATCGCCATCAAGGAAGAAAACATTATCCGGGAAAAGATCGGCATGGATCTGGCCGCGGGGAAGATCCTGATTGCCATGGAGTCCGGGCCATGCGGGGAGGATTCTGTTCAGGGCGTCGCGGAGTTCGGTTTCAAGACCGGGGCGGACGGTATCGGCCTGAGCGCCGCAGGACTCCAGCAATGGTGTCCATGCGTCGGGACCGAGAGCATTGGCGCGCGGCGCAGTATAATCCGTACCGGCGAGATGCAGTCGGGCGAGGGCCTGACCCAGAGGATAGCCATGGGCGGTCTGAATCTGTCGGGGCCAGACACCTTCGAGAAAGGTGGTGATGGCTGCGGGGCGGTTGGCCAGTCTGCGCAGCGTTTCCCCGTCACGCCCCGGAACGGGCTGGGGACAGTTCAGGCCATGTCGGGCCAGATGCTGCATCAGGCCGAGAAACCATGGCAGTTGCGTCGGATCGACCCGCTTTTCATAGAGGGTGAGAATGAAATCTCCCTCTGTGGTTCGCAGAACGAAATTGGAATTTTCGACCCCTTCCGCGATGCCGCGGAAGGCAGTGAGTGTTCCGATATTGTAATCTGTCAGAAAAGCACCGAGCGCGGCGTCGCTGACATCCGTATAGACAGCCATGGCGGGATTTATGATCTCAGCCGAGGGGCGCAGGCAAGCGGAAGGTGACGTTCTCTTCCTTTACGGTCCGTTCCTCGATCTTCAGTGTGAATTTCTGTGACAGGGCTACGACCATTTCCTGCACCAGCGCTTCGGGAGCGGAAGCCCCTGCGGTGATTCCCAGAGTATCGACGCCATCCAACACAGACCAGTCCAGATCGGCCAGTTTCGGCACCAGAAGGGCGCGTTGTGTTCCCGACCGTTCGGCCACTTCACGCAGACGCTGCGAGTTGGAGGAATTCGGGGAGCCGATCACGATGACCAGATCGCATTCCGGAGCGATGGCCTTTACGGCTTCCTGACGGTTGGTCGTCGCATAGCAGATGTCCTCGCGCTTCGGGCCTTCGATCAGGGGAAAGCGTTCGCGCAGGATATCGACGATCTCGGCCGTGTCATCGACGGAAAGAGTGGTCTGCGTGATGAATGCCAGACGCGACGGATCGTTTGGCTGGACTGAACGGGCTTCATCGGCGTCATTGATCAGGGTGACGGCACCCTGCGGCAGCTGTCCCATCGTGCCGATGACTTCAGGGTGACCGGCGTGACCGATCATCAGGATATGGCGGCTTTCCGGACCGCCATCGGCATAATGACGCTCTGCTTCACGATGGACCTTGGAAACCAGCGGGCAGGTTGCATCAAGATAGAGCAGGTTACGGCGCTGGGCTTCCGCAGGAACGGTTTTGGGAACGCCATGCGCGGAGAAAACGACGTGTCCATCTTCGGGAACCTCGTCCAGCTCTTCGACGAAGATGGCGCCTTTTGCTTCAAGCTCTTCCACGACCGTACGGTTATGGACGATCTCGTGCCGGACATAGACCGGGGCGCCATAGCGGCGGATGGCTTCCTCGACGACGCGGATGGCACGATCCACGCCAGCGCAAAAACCGCGGGGTCCGGCAAGAACGACACGGAGTGAGCGTGGGGCGAGATCAGCAGGAGCTGCGGGAGAGGAGGCGAGGAGCTGGTCGGTCATGCTGTTCCTCAGAGGAGAGGGTTTCTGATGCGGAAGCTGTCGGGCATGCATTACGGTCATTGATGGTGTTTTCAGAGTCATCAGGACCGGAACACTCCCGTTTGGGGAATACGTTGCTTCACGGCCTACGCAAAGCCCATCATTCGTGCAACCCTGTTCTCCATGTTAAGGTAGGGAAGTCGAGCGTTTGTCGATCTTCTGGTGCCCATGGTCCTTTTCTTTCTGTCAGCTTTCTGGTTCTTTGCAGTAGGGTCAGATCAGTGCGGTTGCCATGTTGGGTGACGAGTCCGGTTTTATATGAGGCAGATGGTGGTATCTTTTTCCGTTTTCGGTCGCTCCGGATTTTCTGAATGGCTCCGGGCCGTTATCTCGTGCCGTGCCTTTCAGCGGATTCTGCCCGTGTGCAGCGTAGGGATTCTGACCGGTTTTCTGGCTGGTTGTGGTGCCGATGACCTGTCGTTTGCACCAGTCTGTCCCCCGGTCAGCATCGAGCCTGTTCTCGGGGATTATTACACCTATGCCGGGAAGCCCGGACAGTTTTCGTCCCTTGTTGTGCATGCCAGCCTGACGAAAGTTATCGGTGAATGTGCGGCTGCCGGACGTAAGAATGTCCATACAAGAATGGGCATTCATGCTGTCATCATGCGTGGTCCGGCCATGAAACAGGAAACGGTTGCCCTGCCATGGTTCATTGCCGTGGTGCGTGGAGAGAAAATTGTCGGGAAGCATGTCTTTACACTCGACGTGACGTTCCCGGCAGGCGTGAACCGTGTTGAGGTTGACAGTCCTCTTGCGACGATTGATCTGCCGATCAAGCCGCAGAACATGGTCGGGGAATATGCATTCTCAGTTGGTTTTCAGCTGACGCATGAGCAGCTTGACTATAATCGTGAGCATCACATCACGGCGGCGTACAGCCCGCTTTAACACTGGTTCTTTCTGGTTTTTCCCGGGTGTTTGGCAGATGAGCAGATCATCCGGGGAAAAATGAGACTTCTCCTGCAGTTGGCGTGCCTGCCATTTCCGGAGATGGTTTGAGGAGAGATGCCGTGTTCGGGAAGATGAAGCTTCCTCTGAAAGCGGGCGATGTGGTGGGATTGGTCCAGAAAATTCGCTGTCCTGTAGCCAGGTTGCTGTGTGTTGGCTCTGCTCTTGGCATGTTCGCTTTGCCCAGGCTGACGCATGCGGCATCACGCGATGCCGAAATGGACGCATTGCGCAGTCAGGTAGCAGCCATGCGACAGGAACTTCAGGAGCTGCGCCGGGAAATACATGGGCATGCGGGGCACAGTGAAGCTGCGGGCAGGGTGGCTTCGCGACATGTGATTGTGGCCCGCCATGGGCAATCTGCTTCACAGAAGAGTGGGCTGCGGGACCCCGATGTGGTTCCTGTTTTTTCTGAGGGACATGGGGTTTCCATCATCAGGAAAAGTGGCTCCTCCGGGCGCAAGGATGTGGTGGTCGTTGATCAGCCCGCCATGTCATGGGCGGATTTTCGCGCGGCGGTGGAAGCTGATGAGGAATTGCAGGTCGGAGGCATGCGGATTGGCTTTCCCCAAGGGCGGCCGACGATTGCCTCGGTGGATGGAAAATATGCGTTTTCTATTGGCCTCCTGCTTCAGGAAGATGTTGGAGGCTTTCTCAATACAGCCCCGAAGGCAGGCGAGACCAAGGGGAATTTCAATAGTCTGACGGAGAATCTCCGGCGCCTGCGGCTGTATCTGTCGTGGCGTTATGGAAACTGGGTGGCAAGATTCACGCCTGAGTTTGGATCAGGGACACATGACGGGGATTCCAGTATTGCGGAAGCGAGTCTGAATTACACGGGCCTGAAAAATACGGTTCTGACGGCAGGATATATTATTCCAACCATTTCATTGGAGAGTGCATCACGCTCTGGCGGGTTCGAACTGCTGGAGCGCTCGACCATTGTTGACCTGATGCGGAATATTGCCGGGGGAATGTCGCGTTTCAGCGTCGGAGGCGAAACACATAATCGGCGTATGCTGGCGGCGTTATATTTCACAGGGCAGAAATTCGGGGACAGGTCGAAGGATACCACCATCACGGACAGTCAGACCGGCATGGTGGCGCGGATTGCGACACGTCCGGTGATCACGAAAAATGTTGATGTGTATGTTGGCGCTGGCACCAGTGTCGCCTTTCGGCTGAACAAGGGATCCGGGGGGCGGAGCTATACGTTCCAGCACGATTCCGAAGTGCCTTTGGGCGAAACCAATCTGCTGACATCGGGGAAGCTGACGAATGTCGCGCAGATATGGTCTCTGGGGCCCCAGTTCGCGTTGCGCTGGAATCGCCTGCTGCTCAAGAGCGAGTATTATCATATTGGAGTGGAGCGTTCCCATAAGGATGGAATCGTCACGTTGCCGACACTTGGTTTCGATGGCTGGTACGTGTCTGCGAATTATGTGATCATGGGAAAACCACGTCGTTACGACGTCCGAACCGCAGGTTTCGTCCCGCCGGGGATCGTTCACGAATTCGATCCTGCCAATAATTACTGGGGAGCTCTGGAAATCAGCGGACGCTGGAGTGTGACGGATCTGAACGGTGCGCCCGGGCAGGGTGGCGCGGGAATTAACGGCAATCAGCAGACGGTCTGGATGACCGGGATCAACTGGTATCCCACGACACATCTTCGCTTCATGCTGGATTATAACCATTTCATCGTTTCCCGGTCTCTTGGTGTTTCTCAGGGCGTCAATCGTTATGGTCGCAGTGGGGATGGCATTGTGGGACGTGTTCAGGTGGCTTTCTGATTCTGGAGTCGCGTCTCTCCTGAATGTGTGTGAAGCGCGACATTCCCGCGTGCAGGTGGCTTTGGGTGAGGTATTTTTCTTGACGATTTTCGGTGTCGGTCGTAAAAGCCCCGCTCCGCTGCCAATGACGGAGCATGCCGCACGTGCGGTAAACGAGAAAAAGCGACCGGGTTCTGCGCCTGCGTGAAAACGCCGCGACGGGGCCGATTGATCGGAAGAGAGACTGGTTAGAATGTTTGCAGTTATTCGCACGGGCGGAAAGCAGTACCGTGTTACGCCGAACGCTGTTCTGAAAATCGAGAAGCTTGAAGTTCAGGCTGGCGAGACAGTGACGTTCAGCGATGTTCTTGCCGTTGGTGGCGAGAGCGGTACGACAATTGGTGCTCCTCTGGTAGCTGGCGCTTCTGTCAAGGCAACCGTGATTGCTCAGGATCGTCTTGCGAAAGTGATCATCTTCAAGAAGCGTCGCCGGCAGAACAGCCGCCGCAAGAACGGTCACCGTCAGCCGGTTACTGTCGTACGCATCAGCGAGATCGTCGCGGCCTGAACGGCATCGCGGATACAGGAAGTTCGAGGAGCATAAGTCATGGCACAAAAAAAAGCAGGCGGTTCGTCCCGTAACGGACGCGACAGTGCAGGTCGTCGTCTTGGTGTGAAGAAGTTTGGTGGTCAGTCCGTCATTGCTGGCAACATCATCGTTCGTCAGCGCGGCACGAAAATGCTGCCAGGTGAGAATGTGGGCGTTGGTCGTGACCACACCATTTTCGCCCTGGTTGACGGTGCAGTGCGCTTTGCGCGTCGTCGTGAGGGACGTGTTCACGTCTCCGTTGAGGCTCTGCCGCTCGCCGCTGAGTAATCACGGCGCTACCGGCCCAGGCTGGAGGCACTCAAGTCGCAGCACCAGCGTTCGCGCGTTGTGTGTTGCGCAAAGGCCGGTCCCTCTGGGCCGGCTTTTTTGTATCCAGTTTGTTTTTTTATGATATCGGGTTCTGGCTGCTTCCAGCTCTTTCCCGTCGTTTCCGGATGATACGTTATGAAGTTTCTTGATCAAGCCAAGATCTATGTTCGGTCCGGTGATGGCGGAGACGGAGTGACGGCGTTCCGACGTGAGAAATATGTCGAGTTCGGTGGACCTGACGGCGGGAACGGGGGACGTGGTGGTGACATCATTTTTGAAGCCGTCGCGAATCTCAACACGCTGATCGATTTTCGCTACACGCAGCATTTCCGTGCCCGGAAAGGCGGAAATGGTGCGGGCTCCGACCGCACAGGCGCAGCATCTCCGGCTGTTGTGATTCAGGTGCCCGTGGGCACGCAGATCATGGATGACGACCGTGAAACCATGCTGGCGGATCTGGATAAGGCGGGAATGCGCATCACCCTGTGCAAAGGGGGAGATGGCGGTTATGGCAACGCGCATTACAAGACCAGCACCAATCGCGCCCCACGCCGTGCGGACAAGGGATGGCCGGGGGAGGAGCGCTGGGTCTGGCTGCGTCTGAAGCTGATTGCGGATGTGGGACTGGTCGGCCTGCCCAATGCGGGCAAGAGCACGTTCCTGTCCGTTGTTTCCGCTGCTCGTCCGAAAATTGCGGATTATCCCTTCACGACCCTGCATCCCCAGTTGGGTGTCGTGCGTCTTTCGATGACAGAGGAATTTGTGATTGCGGACATTCCCGGTCTGATTGAGGGAGCGCATGAAGGTTCTGGCCTTGGCGACCGCTTCCTTGGGCATGTGGAGCGATGTGCGGTTCTGTTGCATCTGGTTGATGGCTCGGCAGGTAACGTCGTGGAAGCATGGCGTGTGATCCGGCATGAACTGGAAGCCTATGACGAGGGGTTGGCAGGCAAGGCGGAGATCATTGCACTGAACAAATGTGATGCGATGAGTCCGCAGGAAATCTCCGGCCGTCGTAGGGCTTTGGAAAAGGCATCCGGGATGCCGGTCATGGTGATGTCCGGTGTTGCGCGTAAAGGTGTTGATGAAGTGCTCCGGGCGCTCTTTACTCACGTTGTCGAAGCACGCGCGGAGCGTGCTGAAAAAGGAGATGCCGTTTCGTGACCGACAGTAGTGCCGAGCAGAAGATTTCCGCACCGTCCCTTTCCCGGGCAAAACGTGTTGTTATCAAGATCGGCAGTGCTCTGGTGGTTGATCCGGATCTTGCTGCGCCGCGTGCAGAATGGCTGGCAGGTGTAGCCGATGATATTGCTGCGTTACGGGCGCGCGGCACGGAAGTTGTAGTGGTTTCATCGGGCGCGATCGCACTGGCGCGTCATTCTTTGGGATTGACCCGGCCGCGTTTGCGTCTGGATGAAAAACAGGCTGCGGCTGCCGTGGGGCAGATTGGTCTTGCACAAGCCTGGGCCACGGTTCTGGGGCGTTGTGGACTGACGGCGGCGCAGCTTCTGCTGACGCCGGATGATACTGAGGACCGCAAGCGCTATCTGAACGCTCGTGCGGCGCTGGAGACTCTCCTGTCTTTGGGATGTATTCCGGTCATTAACGAAAACGACACGATTGCGACAGCCGAGATTCGTTTCGGGGATAATGATCGTCTGGCTGCCCGTGTGGCCCAGATGATTTCCGCGGATCAGTTGATTCTGCTGTCTGATATTGATGGTCTCTATACTGCTGATCCCCGCACCAATCCCGATGCAGAACATCTGCCGATCATCACTGCATTGACGCAGGAGATCGAAGAGATGGGAGGAGCTCCACCGCCGGGATATTCTTCCGGAGGCATGCGGACGAAGCTTCAGGCCGCAAGGATCGCCACGGAATCAGGATGTGCCATGGCCATTGCCCAAGGGGGACAGCCGCATCCACTTGCCGCTTTGATGCAGGGCGGACGTTGTTCCTGGTTCTTGCCGGTTGAAGACGGACGCACTGCACGGAAAAGATGGATTGCCCATGGTCTGGCGCCCGTCGGGCATGTTGTGATTGATGCAGGCGCTGCGAAGGCGCTTGCTGATGGAGGCTCCCTGTTGCCGGCAGGTGTGAAGAGCGTTTCGGGCGGGTTCTCGCGCGGAGATCTGGTTCTCGTTCAGAGTGAAACGGGAGAAGAAATTGCCCGAGGTCTGACGATTTATAATTCGGAAGAGGCACGGCGTCTTGCCGGGCATCGTTCAGATGATATGGAATCGGTTCTTGGTTGGCAGGGGCGTCCGGAATTGATTCATCGCGATGATCTTGTCCTGAAGCAGGGATGAATGGTCTGAAAGCCGTCACTTTTGTTCGCGGCTCTTCTGCCCGTTATTCATTCACGGATTATGCTTCGGCACGTTGATGAATTATCGGGATAATGCTTGTCGTGCTGTTGCGACGGCAACATGCAGTTCATTAAAAAGCTTGTCCTGACCAATCGAATCAACCAGGCGATGACGAATCATATCCGCACGCAGGCTTGTGCTGACACGTCCAAAAGAGAGAGTGATATTTTTTTGTCCCAGTCTGGAGAGCAGTTCACGCAGTGTGATGCTGGCTGAATAGTCGATATTGGTCATGGCGCTGGCATCCACGACGATCTGGTGCACCGGGTGTGGCGCTGTTGCGACAAGACGATCCATATCTTCGATGAAGCGTGTGCAATTGGCATAAAACAAATCCGCTCCAAAACGATAGATGAGGAGTCCGGGTTCAGTTTCTGCTCCGTTTCTGGGAATTGTGGTTTCGATTTCTCCTGTTTTTGAGAAAAACAGGATATCCGTATGTGGCGCATAGCTGTGTCGGACATGTCGGAGGAGTGACACAACGATTGCCATAAAGATCCCTTCTTCGACACCAATGCAGACCACTGTCGTCAGGGTGAGAATGGCAAGGCGGAATTCGCCTGGGCTTTCCTTGAGAATTGATAAAAGCTTGGGAATTTCCAGCATGTTCAGTCCGACAACAAATACAATTGCTGCAAGAACACAATGAGGAAGATATTGAAGAAAACCGGTAGCGCAGAACAGAAGCACTCCGGCAAGTATGGCGACAACGATTTGTGATAGCTGACTTCTGGCACCACAATGGAAAGCAAACGCCGTTTTGGTCGGGCTGCCATTGACAACGAATGTTCCGCTGAGCGCAGCAGACATATTTGCAGCGAAAAGACCGAAAATATCTGAATTTATATCTGTTTTTTCGTTATTATAGAAAGAGAAGGCGCGTATCGTTGCCGCGCTTTGTGTGATGATCACAAAGACGCAGGATGCTGCGATGGGTGTTGCCGCAAGGAGAGATGGGAGATCGAACGAAGGAAGAGTGAGTTTTGGGAATCCTGCTTTTATATCGCCAAGTGTAGAAATTCCTGAGTGAGGGAAATCAAATGCTCGGCTGGCGATGATGCTGCCTGCGACAATGATAAAGGCTGTTGGTAATCGAGGCAGAAATTTCTGACCCAGAAAAAGGGTGACAGCCACGCAGCAGGAAAGAGCAAAGGTCGGTGCGTGTATTGCATTGAGATGTGCGCCATCCTGCCAGAGTTGTATCAGCACATTTCCAGATGAATGCTGCAGTCCAGTCATATCATGCAGCATCATGATGGCGATCTGTATCCCCACACCCGTCAAAAAACCGACGAGAACTGTGCGGGAAAGAAAATCTGCCAGAAATCCGAGACGAAAGAGTCTGGCGATCAGAAGAAATGCAGCGGTCAGAAATGTTGTGAGTGTGATGAGCCTGATATAATCGGCGCTGCCCTGACCGGCCAGCGGCGTCAGACTGCCGGAAAGAATGGAGGCCGTTGCTGAATCCGCTGCGACGACCAGAGAACGGGAAGAGCCGCATATGGCGAAGGCCAGTAGCGGCAAAAGCAGTGTGTAAAGTCCGCTGATCGGCGACATGCCCGCGATGCGGGCATATCCCATGACTTCGGGGATGCTGAGAGCAGCTTCAGATAGCCCGGCGATGCAATCTTTCAGCCAGTTGGGCCATTTCCGAAGTGCTGCGCTCATTCCGTCGACCTGTTCATGTTACTGACGCCTAGATGGAGCAACATATCAGGGCGGCGGTTCAGATAATGTAGTCGATCGCGGGTAATGTTTGATCCATGGTTAATGATGGCAAAACAGAATGTCGGGTTCCGACCTTTCGCGCGGGATTGCCGACGACTGTGGTGTAAGGTGGGACGGGCTCCAGAACGATAGATCCCGCGCCGACCCGCGCACCTTCACCGACTTCAATATTGCCCAGCACCTTGGCGCCTGCACCGATGAGAACACCGCGTCGGATTTTTGGATGACGGTCGCCCGTATGTTTTCCTGTTCCGCCGAGAGTGACGCCCTGAAGAAGGGAAACATCGTCTTCAATCACGCATGTCTCGCCCACGACGATCCCGGTGCCATGATCGAACAGGATGCGTCGGCCGAGACTGGCGGCCGGATGGATATCCACAGCGAAAAGCTCGGAAGCGCGACTTTGTATGTGCAGCGCCAGATGACGGCGGCCGGAAAACCAGAGCCAGTTTGCAACCCTGTGGCTTTGGACGGCGTGGTATCCTTTGAAGAACAGGAAAGGCGTGACGTAGTCCGCGCATGCAGGATCACGCTCGCGAATGGCGCGCATGTCGGCGGCGGCGGCACAGACGATGTCAGGGGAGTCCGTGAAGCATTCATTCACCAGTTCAGCCAGAGCATCCGTGGCAACGGAATGATCGCCCAGCTTGCGTCCCAACAGGGCCGCCAGAGCCGCAGCGAAACCGGTGTGGGACTTGATGCCGGTGCTCAGCAGGCCGCGGACCAGAGGGTCATTGCAGATACAGGCTTCCGTCGTCATCTGCTGCCACAGCGTCGTCAGGTTGATCGGACGATCATGGGCGTCGGTTGCGGTATCACTGTTGGCGGGGGTGGCAACAGGAGGTGTGCGGCGTGATGAATTCATGACAGGCACCGTGGAAAGTCCAGGATTTTGCTGCATCTGCTGTTTTGGCTGCAGGCAGGATGAAGGGACGTGGTCTGCATAATCTCTGCTGCCAGTCCGGCAGGTGGGGCAGAGCCTATAGCATGATCTGTCTGCTTTGGGATTCAGTTTGTTGGGAGCCGTTGTTCCGCCGCGGCAAGAATGGCACTTCCGGCCTTTCGGAAATTATCCTCACTGTAACGCTGACGGATCCAGTTCCGTCCCTTCAGGCCCAGCGCATGCAAATGTTCCGGTGTGCCGAGCAACTGCTTCAAAGCCTGCGCCAGACATGTCGGATTTTCAACGGGAATGCACAGTCCGGCTCCGGATTGTGAGAGGCTGTGTTTCAGTTCTCCGACATCTGTTGCGATGACAGGCAGGCCGGCCTGCAGGGCTTCATGTGTCGCAATGCAAAATCCCTCGCGCCGAGAAGGTTGCAGATAAAGATGGAGATTGGCCAGAAAGCGGTCTGAATCCTGACAGAAACCGGAAAAATACACTTTGCCGGGGGCATATAGGGCGGCCTGTTTTTCCAGTTCTTCCCTCTTGCTGCCATCCCCTGCGATTTCGACATGGAACGGTGGAAGTGTTGGGTCTTCGCGCAAAAGAGACAGTGCCTTGAGCAGGATATCATAACCTTTGGCATCATGGAGTCTGCCCAGTGATCCGATCCGGATGGTTTCACCCGGCAACCATGCTTGTGCCTGAGGGGCATCTGGACGGACCGAAAAAACCGGCCAACTGAAAAGACGCTCTGCCGGGATGTTAAGACGTGTCTTTGTCAGGGCCGTTACATGATCCGAATCTCCAATCCATATGTCGGACAGACGTGACATTTTTCGAAGAAGAAAGAGATTGGCTGGTTTGAGCCAGGCATTGTGCTGCCAGCTTATGACCGGCGTCCGTGTGATCCGACCCACGATCTGCCCCAGAAGTGTCGCACGGGTCAGGGATGTCCAGAGATATGTGGGTTTCCATGCGCGGATTTGCCGCAGCAACCACAACAGGGTTGCGGCATGATCGGAATGTCCTCCTTCCCGCAGATGGATTGCGGCGCCGGTGGCTTGCAGCACCGGCAATGCATTTCTGTCTTTGGGCGTCAGGATGAACAGCCTGACTTCGTGGCCCTGCTCACGCAGAAAGCGAATGACCGGCGGTGTGACTGCGGCTGCGCCCCCTCCTTCTGCAGAGTTGATGATATAGGCGATGCGCATGTCAGTCAGCTTCTGCAGGTCAGGAAGGGTCGTTGGATCATTTTTGATTCCTGCTGCTACCTTCCGGAGGAAGAATATTCACGTTCTTTCGTTTGCCTATCAGAAGATATATCTGATTGTTGCGCCTGACAGGATACCGGAAGGTGTTTGGTCAGATAGCCGAATTTTTCCGTCCTCGATGGTTGCGTGATCATGCCATGCACGGAAAGAAAGCAGGGAGCCGCTGGCCAGAAGGGCCTTTGAAGCCTCTGGAGAGGCCGGGATATTTGAAAGCTCGGCCTGGAGACTGTTCCGGATCGTGTGCAGGTCATTTGTGCGGGCGGAGAGTGTTGGTCCGCCATCAAAAATATCGATGTAATTTTCGAAGATAAAACCTTCTTTTTCCAGAATGCGACGTGCAGGACTGGCTTCTTCATGTTCCCGTCCGACCGCGTCGCGTGCATCCTGAGGAAGGAGATCGACATAAATGGGATAGCGGGGCATCAGATCGGCGATGAACTGGTTGCCGTGCAGGGCGTTATAGTGATCGGCTTCCGCAAAATCTCTTCCGAAGAAATGGTGACCGATCGCATTCCAGAAGGGAGATCCATTTTTGTCATGCCAGCCGCGAAGATCGGCGATGATCCGATCGCTGAAACGCTTCCGATGGTTCGCGATGAACAGATAGCGGGACCGCGCAAGAAGAGATCCAAGTCCGCCTGAGCGATGCTCCGGGTGCAGAAACAGGCCGCCGACTTCTGACGCCCCGTCGAAATCGTTCACCAGATGCAGCAGGCGTGTGGTGTAGCTGCGATCAAGTTCGCGGGACACATGTGTCTGAGTCACGACCTTATAGCTGCAGAAGGGCCAGGGGACACCAATTCTTGAAAAAATGCTGGCAACACCGATAATTTCCCCCGAATCCGGCTTTTCCATGACCAGCATGTAAAGCTCATTTTCTGGAGCGGTTATTTCTGCATCGAGTGATTTGATGGACCATGCCAACCGGTTTTCGAGTGCTGTCCGGTTTGTTGGCAGATTGAGAAGGGCTCCACCACTCAGTGATGCAAGGTGACACAGCGCGTCGAGATCCCTGAGCGTGGCAATGCGGACAACGGGATTCATGCGAGAGCAGCTTTCAGATCCAGATGTTCAAGCAAGGCGAGACGAGCGGCGTGGCAGTCTTTCCAAAGGTCGGGATTTCCAAGATCGGTCGGGGCGATGCGTTCAGGCCACCATGTGGTGATCAGGCGGGCAAGAGCATCCAGCCCATGTTCATCGGGCAGGAAGCGGGAGTCCAGTGCCTGCTCGGCTGCTTCACTGAGGGCAACGCGCAGCCGGAGGCAGGCGGGGCCTCCTCCATTATGCATGGATTCCCGAAGATCCATGACTTCTATGCGGCGTATGGGGCCATTACCTGCCAGTTCCCGGTCCAGCCACGTGCTGACAGCCTTATTTGCCCGGCATTCCGCCGGAACCACCAGCATCATTCCACCGTCAGGGAGAGTGACCAGCTGGGCGTTGAAGAGATAGGAGGCGATGGCATCTTGCAGACTGACTTCGCTCTGCGGGACGATGATGATGTTGGCTTCTGGCAGATGTTCATGGATGAAGTCATAAAGTGTGTCTGGGCGTTCGAAGGCCAGTTCGTGTGTGAGCAGGACGGTTTCGTTTGCGACCGCGACAACATCGTTATGAAAGGCGCCTGCCTGAATGGCGACATCACTTTGCTGGACAAGAAATGTGCGTGCGGGATCAAGGCCGTGGCGACGGGCGATTGCTTCACTGGCTGCATGCGACTGACGGGCGGGGAAGCCGCCAGAGCCTTGTGCGCCGTGCACAAGGATTTCCAGACCGGGGGCTGCATGATGAGAGCAGAGGCGCATGAAGTTGGCTGCGCCTTCATCCTTCAGGGCTCCGGGAAGGGCTTCATGGACCTTGAAATGACCTGGATGCGCGAAGAGTGTTCGCAGTTGCCGCAAGGTCTGAGGCGCTTCGAGGCTGCGATGCAGATTGGACGAGAGATTGGCGACGGAAACATGGCAGCGCCCGTCTGACGTGTCCGGCGCAGGGGATACGGTCCCCGCATTGGCGGTCCACATGGGCGAGGCGGAGAAGGCGGCACGGAACAGAGCGGGATTTTCCTGCCATGCTTTTGCATGGATTTCCGCGGGCGATCCTGTGAAGCCACACTGGCGGAGAAAGTCTGTGTCGGGACGTTCATGAGGCAGCAGAATGCCTTGCCGCAGGCCCATCCGCATCATGAAGCGCATCTTTTCCACACCCTGCAAGGCGGCTGTACGGGGATGTGAGGTCGAGCCTGCGTGTGTGGTTGAAGCGACGTTGCCGAAAGACAGTCCGGCGTAATTATGGGAAGGGCCGACAAGCCCGTCGAAATTGATTTCCTTCACGCCTTTATTCCACTGTTTCCTGTTTCTGCATTCTTTACCGGCGAGGGCGGGTTTACAGGGCAGAACGTCTTTGTGCACGGTCTTTTCGATGAAGTCTTTATGGATCGGGGATGTGGAGGATGTCGGGGACATATGGGAAGCCGCTGGAGATGCTGTCTTGTGATGCGGTTGCACTGGCAGAAGATCTGCGGAACGGCAGGATTTCTCCCCTGACACTTGTGCAGCAGGCTCTGGAGCGGTCAGGGCAGGTTCAGGTTGCGTTCAATGCCTTCACAGCGATCAGGCGAAAAGAAGCGCTTCTGGCGGCTGAGGCCGCTGAAATGGCGCTGAAGAGGGGCGATCCGGTGGGTCCCCTGTGCGGCGTGCCGGTTGCGGTCAAGGAAACGACCGCTGTCGCAGGTGATTTGTGGACGGAAGGATCGTGGATTTTCGCGAACCGTGTGGCCGGGCATGATGCGACCGTTGTTTCGTCACTTAAGCAGGCTGGAGCCATTCTGCTGGCGCGCACTGCATCTCCGGAATTTGCATGGGCTGGAACGACACAAAGCCCCCTGTGGGGAGTGACGCGCAATCCGCTTGATCCTGCACGCACGCCCGGCGGCAGTTCCGGTGGAGCCGGAGTTGCGGTGGCGACCGGGTGTGTTCCGATTGCCGAAGGCTCGGACATGGGGGGGTCGATCCGTATTCCGGCGAGCTGCTGTGGTGTTTATGGCTTCAAGCCATCGCAGGGGCGGATTCCGTTCACGGCTGTTCCTGTCCTTAAGGATCCTTTGTCCCATTGGGGTCCGTTGGCACGCAGCGTGCGTGATGTGGCTCTGTTCATGGATGTGGCGCAGGGAGGAGGCGACTGGGGATATGACACACCTCCTCCTGTTGCTTTCCGGGAACAGCTGGCTTTGCGTGATATTGGAACGATCAGGGTGGGTGTTTCCGTTGACCTTGGGTGTTACGCGGTCGCGCCCGATATTGAGGCTGCTTTTGAAACTGCGGTTGAAGCCTTTGCACGTGCGGGTGCTGAGGTGAGAGAAGTTTTTCCTGATTTGCCGCCAGAAATGGTGAATGTCTGGGATCGGGAATGGGATGTCTGGCAGGCTTTCGTTCACGGAGAGGAAGTTCGGGGAAGGGAGCAGGAGCTGGATCCATCAGTGCGTCGGATTATTGCTGCGGGGAAGCGGGTTTCCGCAGTTCAGTATCGTGAGGGAGAAATCGTTCGTCTGGAAATGTGGAAAAATATACGAGATATTTTTCGTTCATGTGACGTGTTTGTCTGTCCGACACTGGCGCTGGATGTGCCTTTCATTGATGGGCCTTACCCTGCAGAAAATGGAGTGCCGGACGGACGGCTTCATGAGGTCACGATGACAGGGCCCTTCAATCTTCTTGCGCGTTTACCTGTGCTGTCCGTGCCTGTGGGTCAATCTGCATCTGGGATGCCAGTGGGCATGCAGATTGTGGGGCGCCCCGGAGATGATCTGACTGTGTTGCAGGTGGCTCACATGATGGAGCAGGCGGGAGTTGTGTGGAGGGGGGCATGTGATCAGAAAATCTGAAATTCTCTGTCATGGAATGGTAGGATGTTCCATATTTTAGATTGTTGGTGAAATGGCTTGCGATTATGTCTGTAAATATCAATGATGGATCAGACGTTGATAAGGAATGTTCTTTTGAAAATCATTTTTGGAAAAAGGTGATCTAAATATATTCTCCAGTTCTTGTAACTGACTATATAATATCACGTTTTTTCAATGGTTTGTGTTCGGTTTTCTGTCTATTGCAAGGTGCGAAATCTGATAGTGAACTCTTGGCAGACAAGCGCGTAATTCAAAGGCTGTGAGCGTGACAAAAAAAAATAATCGTAGTGCTGATATAGGTGTGCCCAGACGTAATAATACACAGCGGATATTGAATGCAGCCGAGAAGATATTCGCGGCTTATGGCCTTGCTGGAGCAAGGGTGGATGATATTGCGCAATTGTGCGATCTGCCAAAGGCAAATATTCTTTACTATTTTGGCAGCAAGGAAGGTCTTTATCGGGCCACATTGGAGCGTCTGCTCGCTGTCTGGCTTGCTGATGCGGATCAGTGGATTGTGGCAGAGCATTCTCCCCGGGTTGGTTTGGAAGGTTACATTCGGGCGAAAATGCTTTTCTCGCGTCGTAAGCCTGCTACCTCGCGTTTGTTTATGCATGAATTATTGGCGGGTGGAGACTGTGTGCGGGAGTTTCTGCACACGACGCTACGCGATTTTGTGTTGAACAAGGCGAAGGTGTTTGCTCACTGGCAGGAGCAGGGGCTTTTTGCACCAATAGACCCTGCCCATTTTTTGTTTCTCCTGTGGTCGACCACCCAGGCCTATGCAGATATGCAGGTTCAGTTCGCCGCGGTTCTTGGGCGTAAAAATCTGATCGCGGAAGATTTCGAAAAAGGCGTGGAAACGCTCATGCAACTGGTTGATTCTGTTTGCGTGCAAAAAGTAAATGCCGATTAAGACCAACATGCAGAATGCTGCCTGCGCAAAATCCAAAAAACCACGAAAAATTCTGTAATGCTGCATAGGGCTGCGCGAAGATAAAGACCAGTCCGCAGCAAACTCCCGCTATCAAAGAGACAAGCGCGATGGGGTTGGTGCCATTCGTGTACCAATATTTCCCGTTTGTATTCATGGAATAAAGATCGGGAGTGACTATGTTCTGTTTTTGCACAAGGTAATAATCAGAAAGAAGAATACCGATCAGGGGAGCGATGAAAGTCCCGAGAACATCAAGAGTGAAATGGATAAGTTCCGGTCGTGTATAGAGATTCCATGGCATCATAATAATAGTAGCAAATGCTGCAATAATTCCTCCGCGCCGCCACGACAGGATGTGTGGTGCAAGATTTGAGAAGTCAAAAGCAGCAGAAACAAAATTCGCAGAGATATTGATACCGATTGTTGCCGTCAGAAAAGTGATCATACCGATAACAATGACGGGCATGTTGTTGATTTGGTTTACAGTTTCAACTGGATCTATGATTATGTGCCCAAATACAGGCTGGGTCAGTGCGATTGTGGCAAGTGTTAGCATGGAAAATCCCATGAAATTGAAGGGAAGTCCCCAGAAATTTCCAATTTTTATGTCTCTCATGCTTTTGCCGTAACGTGCAAAATCACCAAAATTCAGAATAATGGGAGAGAAAAAGGCGACCGTAAGCGCCACAGCATTGAGAATGCCGAGTAGACGCACGGTGAATCCCATTTTTTCTCCACTATTGAAAACATGAAAATCTATATGACCATGTGTTTGCCAGAGAAGCCAGCCATCTAACGCGAGCATCATGACGTAAATGGTGGGGCCTGCCCAATCGATAAAATGTCGGATGGCATCCATTCCGCGCCAGAAAATACAGATCTGAAGAAACCACACAGTCATGAAGGTGATCCATCCGAGTGAGGACAGGCCAATAAAACCATGCTGCGTGGCATTTGCCCAAGGCGCTATTTGTGGCCAGATTTTAAGGCCGAGAATCAGAAGGGCATTGGAGGCAAGCCATGTCTGGATTCCATACCACCCAACGGCAATGACGCCGCGTACAAAAGCGGGTATCAATGCGCCTCTGACGCCGAAGACCATGCGTACCGTCACCGGAAATGGCGTGCCTGATAAAAAACTGGGTTTGGCCACAAGATTACTGCCAACCAGCACAATGCAGATAGCGGCGATCAGTGCGACGAATATATCTGCGGCAGGAAGACCCATGGCAAAAAGACTGCCTGCGGTTACGTATCCGGCGACGCTATGCACATTCGACATCCATAAGAACAAATAGTCAGACCAGGCCCAGCTCCGAGTTTTAGTGGGTGCCAGATCATCGTTTGTCAGGTGGATGTCAGTCTGGATAACTGGAGAGGGAGGCATGGTGCGTTTCCTGACCGGTGTAAGTTCGCGATACATTATTGACCAAAAGGTCAAAATAACAATACAGTTTCGATATAAAATGTGAGTTGCAGAACAGCTCTTACTTTTAACGCGGGAAGAAGGTTCAGGATCATGCTGCACATCAGAGGTGGAACGGTTGTCACGGCTGAGTGCACACAGCGGGCGGATATTCTATGTGACAAGGCAGGTCTGATCGCCAGTATCGGCCCCGATCTTGAAACACCGACGGGTTATCAGGTGGTAGACGCAGGAGGTCTCCTTGTTATGCCCGGCGGTATAGATCCGCATACTCATATGGAAATGCCCTTCATGGGGTCAGTCGCGACGGATGATTTTTACACCGGCACGGCAGCGGGATTGGCTGGAGGCACAACCAGTATACTTGATTTTGTTATTCCCGGCTCAGGCGGTGGCTTGCTGGATGCATGGCGTGCCTGGCGGGACAAGGCGGCAAAAGCCGCGGCGGATTATGGTTTCCATGTTGCCATTACCCATTGGGATGATCAGGTCCATCGGGAAATGAAGATATTAGTTAATTCCTGCGGGGTTAACTCGTTCAAGCATTTCATGGCCTATAAAAATGCTCTGATGATCGAAGATAGCGATTTTCTCCATTCCATGCGTCGGGCGGGAGAACTCGGGGCGATATGCACCGTGCATGCTGAAAATGGAGATGCTGTCGCTTATCTGCAGAAAGATCTGATGGATCGCGGGTCTACAGGCCCTGATGCGCACCCTTTGTCCCGTCCCCCGAGCGTGGAAGGAGAGGCGACGCAACGCGCCATTACTTTGGCGGGGCTGCTGGGAGTGCCTCTTTATGTGGTGCATGTTTCAACCGAAGAAGCGACGCGTGCCATCGCTCAGGCCCGCCTGAATGGGCAGGAAGTCTATGGCGAGGTATTGCCTCAGCATCTGGTTTTTGATGATCAGGTCTATACCGCATCAGACTGGTTGAAAGCTGCGCGCTATGTCATGAGTCCTCCCTTCAGACCGGCTCATCATCAAAAGGCCTTGTGGGGTGGTCTGATGTCTGGGCAGTTGCAGACGACAGCGACAGATCATTGCTGTTTTTGCAAAGAGCAGAAAGAAATTGGTCGAACTGATTTTACCCGGATACCTAATGGTACACCGGGCATAGAAGATCGCATGAGTGTGTTATGGCATCATGGTGTGGCGACAGGTAAATTGACGCCAGAACAGTTTGTTGCGCTGACTTCCACGAATACAGCACGTATTTTTAATATGTATCCACGTAAAGGTGCGCTTGTTGTTGGGGCTGATGCCGATATTGTGTTGTGGGATTCAACAGGGAGTCGCACCATTTCGGCTGCAACGCATCACCAGAATGTTGATTATAATATTTATGAAGGCATGACCGTAATAGGGTTGGCTCGAAAAACCATCAGTAATGGTAAATTGGTTTGGGATGATGGCGATTTGCGGTCTGTCCGTGGGGCAGGACGATATCTGGAGCGTCCTGTTCACACGCGTGGTCCCCGCCATCATTTATGATAGTTGAAGGGTATGATTTTTTCCTGTCTTTTGGCGTAATCAAGCGAATTCTGGTTAAAAACGAACGGCAGGTAGGCATAACGTTTGCCTCTTGTTACTGGGCGCAGGACAGAATCCGCGAGAGGGAAATTCAGGAAAAAAGTTTCTCTCCTTCAGAGTGATGGAAATTGCAAATAGCCTGCGCATTGCGCCCGATACGGTATTGTTACGATGGAGGCAAAATGACCGCTCTCCTCTGCGTCATGGCAACTCAGAATCATGCGATCCATGTCGGTAACATCGCACTGGAAAGCCTTGTGTGTTTCAGGGACTACGCGGCTTATGATGCGAGGCTGAAATGAGCCCGGAGGAGAACTCCGTATTAACGCGGAAATGACGGAGATCTGCCCGTGAATGTTGACGTTGCAGATGGAACAACAGTTTATACATCATTTTAGTTTTAGTTATCATTGCACCGGGAACACGGCCAAGCTGACATGGAAGCAAGGGGTTAATTGCGTGCGCCACAGATTCGGCTGAATTTCCAGAATCTGGCGAGCTCTCTTTGCCGCAATGGTGTGTATTCAATGTCTCCATTCGCATACGCTATGACAGGAGTTAATGGCGCCCTCTATGCCAGTGGTACAGCGCCGACTTATACGCTCTTTCCAGGATTTGCAGTTTCTTTCTCTCTTTCTGTAGGATTTTAAGGCCTTTCTTTTGTCGTTACTTCTCTTTTGATTTTCGATGAAATTTCTGAGGAAGCCCGTCTGTTTGATTGTTTCAGTTTTATAAAAAGTTGAACAGATGGTCAGAAAAATGTTGCGGGATCGTCTTCATTCTGTCTTATTGTTGCTAAATCGGAATTTCATGGAAGCAGCAGTGATGAGAATCCCGGATACCATATGCGGTCGTTTGAGTGAGGGGGAACTCGCATCCAATTTTGCTGATGCTCACCCACCTTTGACGCATGCTCAGGCAGTTATAGAAGCCGAGCGGTGCTTTTATTGCTACGACGCCCCTTGCGTGCAGGCATGTCCGACAGAAATTAATATTCCCAAATTTATCAAAGCCATAGCAACCAACAATATGCAGGGCTCCGCCCGCACAATTCTGGAGTCCAATATTCTGGGCGGGGCTTGCGCGCGCGTGTGCCCAACGGAAATTCTGTGTGAACAGAAATGCGTTCATACTTTGCGTGAAGCAGGGCAGGCCATCCGCATTGGAGCATTGCAGCGCCACGCAACAGATTGGCAGATGGAACACGGGGGGCAGCCTTTCACTCGCGCTGCAGCAACGGGCAAGCGCATTGCTGTTGTGGGGGCCGGACCGGCCGGTTTAGCCTGTGCACACCGTCTGGCCATGCATGGTCATGATATCGATCTTCTGGATTCACACACCCTGCCGGGTGGCCTGAATGAATATGGAGTCGCTGCCTACAAACTGGCTGATGATTTTGCGCAGAAGGAAGTTGATTTCCTTATGGCAATTGGGGGGATTACCTTTAAAGGGCAGCGATCTTTAGGTCGGGATTTTACGGTTGCCCAATTGCGCAAGGATTATGACGCTGTCTTCCTTGCCGTAGGTCTCGCTGGTGTAAGAGCGATGGGTGTTGAGGACGAACAGATCGAAGGCGTTATCGATGCTGTGTCCTTCATTGAAACACTGCGTTCACAGGACAAGAGAAACGTGGCTGTTGGCCGTAAGGTTGTCGTGATCGGTGGTGGTAATACTGCTGTGGATGCCGCCGTGCAGGCCCGTCGTCTTGGCGCGGAGGATGTGTTTCTGGTTTATCGCCGTGGGCATGAACAGATGTCCGCAACATCGGTTGAGCGCGAATGGGCGCAAACCAATGGTGTGACGGTCAAGCTGTGGGCCTCACCTGTGCGGATCGTGTCTGAAAATGGGGTTCTGCAAGGCGTGGAATTCGCCCGGGGCACGATGGGGGCAGATGGCAAGACACTCTATGATCCGGAAGACAGCTTTATCATTGAAGCTGATATGGTGTTGAAGGCGGTTGGACAGACATTCCTTCCTGCTCCGATAGAGGGGGAAACCATTGCTGTCAGCGGTGGTCGCATTCTGGTGGATGAAAATTATCACACCACGATGCAGGGTGTTTTCGCAGGAGGAGATTGCACGGCTGGTGAAGATCTGACTGTTGCTGCAGTGCGTGACGGGCGCGATGCCGCAGAAGCCATTCATCGCATGCTCTCTCAACCGTCTGCTCGATAAGGATAGAAACAATGGCTGATCTGCGCACAATTTTTGCCGGCATCAAGTCGCCAAACCCTTTCTGGCTGGCTTCGGCGCCTCCGACAGATAAGGCATATAACGTGCGACGTGCGTTTGATGCCGGCTGGGGTGGTGTGGTTTGGAAAACACTGGGTGAAGACCCGCCGGTTGTGAATGTCAGTTCCCGTTATGGTGCGCTGAACTATAACGGAAATCGGCTGATGGGGCTTAATAATATTGAGCTCATTTCAGACAGGCCTCTTGCGGTCAATCTTGCAGAAATCAAGCAGGTTAAAAGAGATTATCCGGACAGGGCCGTTATCGTAAGCCTTATGGTTCCCTGTGTCGAAGAAAGCTGGAAAGCCATTTTGCCTCTGGTTGAAGAAACCGGAGCGGATGGTATCGAGCTGAATTTTGGCTGCCCGCATGGCATGTCCGAGCGCAATATGGGAGCTGCTGTCGGTCAGGTCCCTGAATATGTGGAAATGGTCACGCGCTGGTGCAAACAATATACGCGCATGCCGGTTATCGTGAAATTGACTCCCAATATCACGAATATCATCATGCCTGCTCTTGCGGCCAAACGGGGCGGGGCTGATGCGGTTTCGCTGATCAACACTGTTCAGTCCGTTATTGGTGTGGATCTGGATCTGATGGCTCCCATGCCTGTTGTCGGGGGTAAAGGTACGCATGGTGGATATTGTGGTCCGGCCGTGAAGCCTATTGCCCTGCGGATGATCGGCGACATCGCGCGTCATCCGGACCTGGCAGGTCTGCCCATTTCCGGTATGGGGGGGATTGGATCCTGGCGAGACGCTGCAGAATTTCTTGCAATGGGTGCAAGCAGTTTGCAGGTCTGCACGGCGGCCATGCATTATGGATTCCGGATTGTTGATGACATGATAGATGGTCTGTCGGGATGGATGGATCAGAAAAATTATGCTGATATCCCGTCATTAAGCGGACAGGCCATTCCCCGTTTTGTCAATTGGGGTGAATTGAACCTGAAATTCAAGACAATCGCAGATATTGATCAGGATGCCTGTATCGGATGTGGTCTCTGTCATATTGCCTGCGAAGACACTTCACATCAGGCAATCTCGAAGTCTTACATTAATGGTAAAAATGTTTATGAAGTGATTGATGAGGAATGCGTCGGTTGTAATCTGTGTGCACATGTCTGCCCGATTGATGACTGCATTACCATGCAGCCCCAACCGGTAGAGGGCGAACTGACATGGCCGGAGCATCCCAATAATCCAAACCGCGTTGCAGCATAAAACGGATTTTCACAAAATATTCAGCTAAAGAAAAGGCATGTCTCAGATGGTTTCTTCAGGAAAAAGCCGAAATCTTTGTGTAGATGGTCAGGCTCTTTGGGCGGATCTGATGCAAACGGCTGAATTTGGTGGCACCCCCAAAGGTGGCATCAAACGTCTGACGTTGACCTCTGAAGACAAGCTGGTGCGTGACTGGTTTGTGAAAACCTGTGAAGATCTGGGTTGTTCAGTTTCCTATGACTCCATGGGAAATCTTTTTGCCCGTCGTGCGGGGCAGGATAATGCGCTTGCTCCGATTGCCATGGGGAGCCATCTGGATACGCAGCCGACGGGTGGTAAATTCGACGGTATTCTGGGGGTTCTGGGTGGTTTGTCCGTTTTGCGCGCCCTGCATAAATCCGGTTATGTCACACGTCATCCCATCGAACTGATTAACTGGACAAACGAGGAAGGCTCGCGTTTTTCTCCCCCCATGATGTGTTCAGGTGTTTTTGCCGGCATTTTCAAGGAAGAAGATATTCTGGAAAAACGTGATCGCGCTGGTATCCGTTTTCAGGATGAGTTGGAGAAAATTGGTTATCGTGGTGAGGAAAAATGTGGCGAGCATCCTCTTGCCGCATATTTCGAACTTCATATCGAGCAGGGACCGATTCTTGAAGCCGAAGAAAAAACGATTGGTATCGTCACAGGTATTCAGGGCGCCCGTTGGTATGAAGTTACCGTAACCGGGAAAGACGCTCATGCTGGTTCGACGCCGATGCCATTGCGGCATGATGCACTGGTGGCCGCTGCGCAAATGATCGTGGCAACCAGTGAGGTTGCGAAAGCACATGCGCCGTCTGCTGTTGGCACTGTTGGTCTTCTGGAAAATCGTCCGAATAGCAGTAATGTTGTGCCGGGAGAGGTTTTCTTCACCATTGATATTCGTGATCCGAGTGACGCGGTTGTGCTGGAGATGGAAAAGGAACTTCTGGCCCGGATTAATGCTATTGCAGAAGAAAATGGTGTTCGTGCAGATGTGGTGCAGATCTGGGACGCTCCAGCCGTGCATTTCGATGCAGATTGCGTTGCCATGGTTGAACAGGCTGCGAGTGAAAGCAAATATCTGGCTCGCCGGATTGTGTCCGGTCCGGGACATGATGCAGGCTATATGGCGCATGTTGCCCCAAGTGCCATGATTTTTGTGCCGTGCAAGGATGGTCTGAGCCATAACGAGGCTGAAAGTATTCTTGAGCAGGATGCAACAGCAGGAGCGAATGTTCTGCTTGAGGCCGTTCTGAAAGCGGATAATCATTTTCAGTAAAGACACAATTCATCGCGGCGGCTGATGCTCCCAATCAAGCCAATCTATTGCTTGCCCATATCTGCCGCCGCATCATGGGCTCTTGTAAACGACAGTTGATATTGCTGTTTCTTCGGCATTGGAGAGACAGGGTGGGGGAGTTACTTTCGATGAAAGCCACTCCCCGTCATGTTCCAGGATCAGGCAAACATGTCGATCGACTGACAATCGGACACGATCATGCTCGGAACGGTGGGCATCTCGCTCAATTCCAGCACAGACGATTATTGTGACGCCGACAGAATACGAGACAAGGCATCGTTCATACTCTTGGAGAGATGAGTTCTTCATGCCCGCAGATGTGAGACGATTTGCGTTGAAGGCGGTTGTTGGAATCCTGCCAGAGTGATGCTCAACTGCCCGTAAAGACGTAATATTGTCTCGAGCGGATGGGGCCGGGCGACATAGATCATCATCGCCGATATCCTCCTGAAGACTGCCGGATTTCAAAGCTGCCCTCATGCCAATCAGGCAGAAGCAGTCATCCGAGGACCTGTTTTGCGTGTGACCGGTTGCAGGATGGCCACTGATCCGCCAAAGACTTCAGTTATGCATTCTCAGTCTCCCGATATTTCGCGGAAAGCGGGCAACCCGTTTCTGGCCGCGCTGATCTTCGCAATGCGACGCTGGCTGGACTGGCCTCGTCCTTTGGCCATCACATTGACAGGGATTATGCTGGCCACCATTGCAGATGTCGTGACGCCGCTTGTCGCGGGCAGGCTGGTGTCGGATGTGGCGCAAAAGGCGACAGAGGCCACGCGGCATGATGCGTTCCTGACGCTGGTGGCGCTAGCGGCTCTTGGACTTGCGACTCTTGCTGGGCGTCGGGCTTCCTATCTGGGAATCACATGGTTGACGGCCAGTATCATGAAGGCTGTGGGGCAGGAGAGCTTTTCCCGGCTGCAACGTTTTTCGACCGACTGGCATGCTGGAACTTTTGCGGGATCAACCGTCAGGAAGCTGACGCGTGGCATGTGGGCCATTGATGCGCTGAATGACAATATCCTTTTGCTGCTTCTGCCTGAGGTGCTTGTGCTCACGGGAACGACTTGTGTTCTTGCGTGGCACTGGCCTGTTCTGGGCATCATGTTGGCGGTTATGTCGGTGCTGTTTTTTATCCTGTCCTGTGCATTGACGCTGCGTTATGTCGCGCCAAATGCACGTATTGCCAATAAATGGGACAGCAGGGTTGGGGCGGCGTTGTCCGATGCGATCACCTGTAACGCCGTGGTCAAGGCTTTTGGCGCGGAAACGCGTGAGGAGCGACGTCTTGGACGTGTGCTGTCGATGTGGCGTCTGCGCACGATCCAGAGTTGGACGAGAGGAACAAATTCAGGGAATATCCAGAATTTTTCAGTTACTGTCATGCGCGTTGCTTTGGCCGCGGGCGCAATTGTGCTCTGGCTTGAAGGAAAAGCCGGGCCGGGAGATGTTGCTTATATTCTGACCATGATTTTTTTGGTGCAGGGATATTTGCGGGACATTGGACAGCAGGTTTCGGTGGTTCAGCGTTCAGTGAACGAGATGGAGGATCTTGTCGCGATCTGGAGTCTGCCTCCAGGCGTTGAGGATCGGAGTGGCGCAGAACCGATCAGGATAACGCAGGGCAATATTCTTTTTGAGCGTGTTGGTTTTCATTACAAAGGCCAGAAAAATGCCTTGTTCAATGATCTGACTCTTTCCATTCCATCAGGAAGTCGTGTTGGTCTGGTCGGCCCTTCTGGTTCCGGGAAAACGACGTTCACAAAACTGTTGCAGCGTCTTTATGATGTCAGCAGCGGGCATATTCTGATTGATGGCGTTGATATTGCGACTGTGCAGCAATCTTCACTGAGATCGCAGATTGCGATCGTGCCG
>JAAYUA010000158.1 GCA_012517935.1 Acetobacter sp.
TCTTCGGGAATGTAGAGCGGAATGACATGATCGCCCGGAACAACAGAAGTAACACCTTTGCCCACATCCTCGACGATACCCACCCCCTCGTGGCCGAGAATGCACGGAAAGCGTCCTTCCGGGTCATGCCCTGAAAGGGTAAACATATCGGTGTGACACAGGCTCGTGGTCACAATCCTGACCAGAACCTCACCCTCCTTAGGGCCTTCGAGATCGACCAGATCAATCTCGAGCGGCATGTTCGGTTCCCATGCAATAGCAGCGCGCGTCTTCATTTTTGGTGATCCCTCAAGCAAAAATTAGTGTTTGATAATCGTATCTTTCAGGCGGATTCCAAGCTTTCTGACTGACGCCGCCAGATGGGAAATGGATCTGGCAGATGGGCATAACGGGCTGGATCAAAACTGTTGGTTTCGGGCACAAGGCAGGCATCGAGATCACGACGTAGTGCAGGCTCGTTCATCTCAGCAGTTCCGATGAAGACGATTTCCTGCCGACGATCACCATAAATAGGATCCCAGTTTCCCAACACGAAGTCGCGCCATTGATCGCTATCGGGCCACTGGTTTTTCGGAATAGAGGCCCACCAGAGTCCCATGGCTTCGCTACGAACAAGTGCACCTGCCTGACTCATTTCCCCAAGCCATTCGTGGCGTGTCGCAAGCCAGAAATGTCCTTTCGCGCGAACAACCCCGGGCCAGTTACGATCCAGAAATGCCTGAAACTTCGCTGGTTCGAATGGACGGCGGGCGCGATAGACAAAATTACGAATGCCATATTCGTCAGTTTCAGGAATATGGTTGGCAAAACCGTAAAGTTCCTTGAACCACAGGGGATGTTGATCCGCCTTGTCATAATCAAAGCGACCTGTATTCAGGATACGTTCAATGGAAACCTGTCCCATATCAGTTTCAATAATATCCGCATCCGAGTTCAGGGCACGAATGATTTTCCGCGCGGCATCTACCTGATCGACCGTGGCGGTGGAGATCTTGTTAATGACCACGACATCCGCAAACTCAATCTGCTGGACCAGAAGATCGACCAGAGCGCGGTCATCGTCCTCACCTGCCGTTTCTCCACGATCTTTCAAAAAATCACTCGAAGAATAATCCTTCAGCAGGTTTACGGCATCCACGACCGTCACCATCGTATCCAGCCGGGCAATATCGCTCAGACTGACACCATTCTCGTCGCGAAACTCGAACGTGGCTGCAACCGGTAGAGGCTCGGCGATCCCAGTCGATTCAATGAGAAGATAATCAAATTTCTTTTCTTCAGCGAGACGTCGCACCTCCTGCAGCAGATCGTCACGCAGCGTGCAGCAGATGCAGCCATTGGTCATCTCGACCAGTTTTTCGTCGGTCCGCGAAAGATTACTGCCGCCCTCGCGCACGATATCGGCATCAATATTGACCTCGCTCATGTCGTTGACGATGACCGCAACCCGATAGCCCTGACGGTTGTTCAGAACATGATTGAGCAGCGTCGTTTTGCCCGCTCCAAGAAAGCCGGACAGCACGGTAACAGGAAGTCTGTTTTCCATTTCCATTTCCATTGTTCTTTCAGAGCTGTGTCGGGTTCGGAGCATCGCCATAAACGACGATAGGATCGAAGGCTTTCTCAGCCTCGCAAAAGACAAGTCGAGCCGATGGTGACGAGATGCTTTCATCAACCGGGAGATCAACGCGCCGGTAAAAACAGCTTCGGTAACCCACATGGCAATTGGCTCCGACGCCAGCGGTTTTAACACGGAGCCACACGGCGTCCTGATCATCATCGATGCGTAATTCGACAACATGCTGAATCAGGCCGCTCGTCGCACCCTTGTGCCAGAGACACTGACGGCTTCGGCTCCAGTAATGTGCCTCACGGGTTTCGATGGTCCGTGCGAGGGCTTCCGCGTTCATGACCCCAACCATAAGAACATCACCGCTCTCCGCGTCGGTCGTAACGACCGTAAGAAGACCGCCAACATCAAAGCGGGGCGCGAGATCGGTGCTTTCTTCAACTTGCACGATAGAGAGACGTCGCCGAAACGCTGCGGACTTATGGGCCAAGATATCGCTCATCATACGCCTCCCATGCCGGCCATAGCGAAGAACTGCCGACGTAGCGTCTCTGAAGACTCAAATTCGCCAAGCATCCGACTGGTCACCATGCTAACGCCGGGTTTGTGCACGCCGCGCGTGGTCATGCATTGATGGGCCGCATCAACCACCACTGCGACACCACGCGGTTTGAGAACGCTGTGGATCGTATCGGCGATTTGCGCCGTCAGTTTTTCCTGAATCTGCAACCGGTGCGCAAACACATCGACCAGACGTGCCAATTTGCTGATACCCACGACCCGCCTGTCTGGTAAGTAGGCTACATGCGCCTTGCCGATCAATGGAATGATGTGGTGTTCGCAATGCGATTCCAGCCGGATATCGCGCAGGACTACTAGTTCATTATAATTCTCGGTCTCTTCGAAAGTGCGTTCCAGAAGGGCCACGGGATCGTCTTGATAGCCTTCGAAAAACTCCTCATACGCACGAACCACTCGATCGGGGGTGCCAAGCAGCCCCTCGCGGTCCGGGTCATCCCCAGTCCAGGCGAGCAGCGTCCGCACTGCCTCCTCCGCCTGAGCCCGGGTGGGCCGGAGGCGTGAAATTCGGGTGGGCGCTGGCGCTGGCGGGCGCGTCTCCGCGGTTGTGTTCATTAAGCCCTCACATCGGCGTTGACTATGTTATGTTATAATATAACATTAGAGGCATGCGCAGCATCCAGTCAAGCATCTGATTCATGACACCTCCTTTCGACACAACAGCAGTTACGGAAAAGCGACTCATCCCTTTTCCTGATGTTTCCGT
Organism: Acetobacter sp.; assembly: GCA_012517935.1. GTDB lineage: Bacteria > Pseudomonadota > Alphaproteobacteria > Acetobacterales > Acetobacteraceae > Acetobacter. The sequence continues at coordinate 2,856 of JAAYUA010000158.1, forward strand.
AGTCATGTCCCGGAATCCGCATCAACGCGGCACCGCCACTCTGTTCATGGAAAGCTGGCCTGCCCCTGCACCAGACAGTCCCCAGATGCCGCCTCTGACCTATCCCGCGCCCCATGTGATTGCCTGTTCCAACGCATCCATCCTGCTGGACCTGCACCGCAGCGATATCGACATGGTCATCTGGGGACGGGTCGTTCCAGATGTTTGGCACAAAGCGTTGGCAGAGCCCGCTTCCTCTCGGAACGTCTTCGATATGTGCGTTACCCGCGAGGAACTCGCGGATGCCCTTACTTCGAGAACGTTGGCAAAGGAGTTCCCTCCTCTCGTTCTCAGCGATGCGGCGGAATTATCGAGTCTGTTTTCCGCAGTTACAAAGGACTGTCCGCAGCGTCTCAGACTGGCGACAATGCCCCCTGAAGACGGAACGTTTAAAGCAGCGTCAGGTGCCCTCAGGCTCGTCTGTTGCTATGGCGCTGCCAATGTCGAGTGGTGCAGCTATCCCGACCCAAAAGTGGGTATGACCAACACGCTGGACGCTTTCGCCGTGGTGTTCATCAAGGGCTCTGGCGGTCATGAGTCTGGCTGTCTACATCGCGTCTGTCACGCAAAACGCGGCGGTGTGACATCAGGTATTCATCTTATCATAGATATCTTGACAGGATGAAGGATATCGAAATGCCCTCTCGCCGCTTCTGTTCTCTGCGCCCTTCCCGTTCAGACGAACTGCAGGATCCCAAAACGCCACTGCGGGACCGTGTTCTCGATATTCTGACGAAAGCCGAACTGCCTCTTTCGGCATACGATATCCTCCGACATGTAGACATGCCTTCTGGACGCATTCTGGCCCCGCCTTCCATCTATCGTGTGCTGGCGCGACTGACCAAAGAAGGCCTCGTCGCACCCCTGGAAAGTCGAAATGCATTTGTGCGCATCAGAACGAAAGATCCTTCTCGTTTGGTTTTTTGTATCTGCGAGCAATGCGGTATCGCTCAATCGGTAGAAAATGAGATCTCCCCTCGCCTGATCGATAAGAATGCTGACAGCCTTGGATTCCAGGTCAGACGCCGGATCATCGAGTTGCAGGGACTTTGCTCTGGTTGCCAGTCCTGTCCTGCGACGGCGGTCAATTCCACCTCCCTTCCTCCGCAGGTCATCAAATGAGTTCTTGCCATTTCTCCTCCCTTTTGCGTCAAAGGTCTTCAATGTCATCGTCTGCCTCTCTCCATAGTCCTGCCCCAAAAGAGTCGGACGAAGTTCTGGCCTGTCGCATCAAGGGTGTTTTTCATGACCGTTCGTCCAGCACGGGAGATAACACTAGGTCCGAACCTGTGTACCGACACGATACAGACGCGTTAACTCTCATTCGTCATGATGCGGCGCATATTCTGGCGCAGGCGATTAATGAACTGTTTCCGGGCACAGTGTTTGCGACAGGACCTGCAACTGAAAATGGTTTTTATTATGATATCGAATCTGTGGTGCCGATCACGGCAGAGGATTTGACACGTATCGAAGCTCTGATGCATGCAATCGTCGATCGCGATGAACCAATCATTCGCGAGATATGGGACCGGGAAACGGCGCTTTCCTGGTGTCGCGAACATAGTCAGCACTACAAAGCCGAGATCATCAATGCACTTCCGGCTGATACTGTTCTGACGTTTTATCGGCAGGGTGATTTCGTAGACCTATGTCGTGGGCCTCATCTCTCGAACACAGCACAAATTGGTCATGCTTTCCGTCTGCTGGACATAGCGGGGGCTTACTGGAAAGGCGACAGCGACCGACCGATGCTCCAGCGAATTTACGGTACAGCCTGGCGTAACAAGCAGGAACTCGAAGCGTGGGAAAAGCAGCGGGCGGAAGCCATGCTGCGTGATCATCGTCGGCTCGGTCGTGAGATGGATCTCTTCCATTTTCAGGAGGAAGCACCGGGAGCCGTGTTCTGGCATCCCAATGGATGGACGTTATTCCAGACACTCCTCGCCTATTTGCGTAAACGTCAGCGCTCAGAAGGCTATGTTGAGATCAATACGCCTGACATCATGGATCTGTCTCTGTGGAAAGCGTCTGGTCACTGGGACAAGTTCGGGGAGAACATGTTCACCACCGAAACCGAGGGCCGCACCTACGCTCTCAAGCCCATGAACTGTCCTGGTGGTGTGCAAGTTTTCCGGCAAGGATTAAAAAGCTATCGTGATTTGCCCCTTCGCATGGCTGAATTCGGCAAAGTTCATCGTTTTGAACCCTCTGGGGCACTTCATGGTCTCATGCGTGTGCGTGCCTTTACGCAGGATGACGCTCATATTTTCTGCACGTCCGAACAAATGGAAAGTGAGACGAAGAAAATTTGTGATTTAGTAATCTCGATCTACCGCGATTTCGGTTTCGAGGACGTCCGCATCAAATTTTCTGACCGTCCGGAAAAACGGGTTGGATCGGACGAAATATGGGATCGTTCAGAGGCCGCATTGCGGCATGGTGTCGAAGCTGCAGGTCTGACATACACCCACAATCCCGGCGAAGGCGCCTTCTATGGTCCGAAACTGGAATTTGTCCTGCGCGATGCCATAGGGCGGGACTGGCAGTGTGGGACGGTGCAGGTCGATCTCAATCTGCCGGGACGTTTAGACGCGAACTATGTTGGCGCCGATAGCCAGAAACATACACCTGTCATGCTGCATCGCGCCTTATTCGGTTCACTTGAGCGTTTTATCGGCATTCTTCTGGAACATCATACAGGCCATCTGCCGTTTTGGCTCGCATCGGTGCAGGTCGCCGTCGCAACGATCACAGAGGAGGCTCACGACTATGCCGGAGACCTCATCAAAACACTCGAAGAACATGATATCAGGGTTCTTCCTGACCTGCGCAACGCGAAGATCTCTTACAAGATTCGAGAGCATAGTCTCGCCAAAATACCTGTCATGCTGGTCGTCGGGAAAAAAGAGAAAGAAAACGAAACCGTCTCCGTCCGGGAATATGGAAATTCGGCTCGACCAATAATGAAGGTTGAAGAAGTCATCAAA
>JAAYUA010000159.1 GCA_012517935.1 Acetobacter sp.
AAAATCAGCGCGGCGTGACCCATCCGTTGCCCGTGGCATCACCCAGCTGTCCACGTTGTGGGCCTGTGTCCTGATAGGCGCTGCCGAAATGCGTCAGATTGGAACCGGTGACTGAATCCCGATGGGAAGCAATGTCGTGATCCGGATCAGGACCATGAGTGAAATCCACGGAGGGAGCGTCCTGATAACCGGCCGGAAGGGAGTGATGTCCCCGGACGGTCATATGCTCATTGCCGTTTCTTCTTGTGGTCGCGGCCGTATCATTATCTTGCGAAAGGCCGGTGTCGGACGCGCTGTCTCCGAATGTGGAGCTGACATTGCTCTGGTCCGGGGCGGCGTGTCCTGTGACAGGCAGAGTGGAACCCAGCGCCAGAGCACACAATACGGCAGTTGGTGACAGAACGCGGCGCAGAACAGAAGAAGTCATAGCTAGACCCTCCGGGTCCCTGAAAAGGTATGGCCTTGCTCCTGCAAGCCTGATGATTTCAGGTCGGGAGGCAGCAGGCCGCAATGGGAACGAACAACTACATATTAGGTTCTCCAAGACCACATTGCCCCCATGGACGCAAGACCGAAGATCGGATGGATGGGGGATAAGAAATATGTGGAAGATGCCGATTTTGCGTCTGTGACGGTTTTCCGTCATAAAGACGCCCCCTTTTCCGGGTATGTCGTCCTGGGGGAATAGGATCGTTTGCGGAATTTCCCGCCTTCAGCATCAGGAACAGATATGATGAGTGCAACACTCACATCGCCAGTCAGCCGGTTTTCTTCTGATTCCACACGGAACTGGACACCGGACAGCTGGCGTTCATATCCAATCCGGCAGGTCCCGGAATATCCGGACAGATCTGCACTGGAAGCGGTGGAAGGTCGACTTTATCGCTATCCACCCCTGGTTTTTGCTGGAGAGGCGCGTCGCCTGCAGCAGCAGCTTGCGAAGGCATCACGGGGTGAAGCTTTTGTTCTGCAGGGCGGCCCATGTGCCGAAAGCTTCGGCGAATTCACAGCCGATATTGTGCGCGATACCTTTCGTGTGCTGCTCCAGATGGCCGTTGTCCTGACGTTTGGTGCCAAGGTTCCGGTCGTGAAGATCGGACGAATGGCAGGACAATTTGCCAAGCCGCGTTCTTCAGACACTGAAACGATTGATGGCGTGACGCTGCCATCCTATCGCGGTGATATTATCAATGGTCCGGCCTTCACGGCAGAAGATCGTGTGCCCGATCCTGTGCGGATGGAAACCGGATATTTCCAGTCGGCAGGCGTGCTCAATCTGCTCCGTGCGTTTGCTGGTGGGGGCTATGCCAACCTGCATCAGGTGCATCGCTGGAATCTTGGATTTGTGGCTCAGTCTCCGCTCGCGGAGCGCTACAGTGTTCTGGCGAACCGGATTGATGAGACATTGTCGTTCATGAAAGCCTGCGGGCTGAATGATCAGGTGACGCCACAGATCAGTGAGACTGAATTCTATACGTCTCACGAAGCGTTGCTTCTGCCCTATGAGCAGGCACTGACCCGTGTCGATTCAACATCGGGCGAGTGGTATGACTGCTCGGCGCATTTCCTCTGGATCGGTGATCGCACCCGCCAACCTGACGGCGCACATGTCGAGTTTTTGCGCGGTGTTCGCAATCCGATCGGCATCAAGGTTGGCCCAACAACCCAGATCGAGGATCTTGAGCGCCTGCTGGAAATTCTGAATCCAACAGATGAAGCCGGTCGGATTACGCTGATTTCCCGTATGGGGGCCGATAAAATCCGTGACGCATTGCCGCCTCTGTTGCGTGCTGTTCGCGCAACCGGTCGCACGGTGACATGGCTGACAGATCCGATGCACGGCAACACGATATCGACGGCTGCAAGGATCAAGACCCGTTCCTTCGGAGCTATTCTTGAAGAAGTCCGAGGCTTTTTCGATGTGTTTGCTGCGGAGGGTATTGCGCCCGGCGGCGTGCATATGGAGATGACTGGTCAGGATGTTACGGAATGCGTCGGCGGCGCTCATGGCCTGACCGAAAATGATCTCGTCAACCGTTACGAGACATTCTGTGATCCACGCCTGAACGCAGCCCAATCTCTGGAACTGGCATTTCTGATTTCGGAGGAACTGACCAGACGCTCCTCCGTTCAGGCGTAAGCGGGCAACACGGAGAGTGGCCAGCCTCTTCATGGGCATGCTGACATGTTCGGGGTCTATGAAGAGGCGATCGGTTTATGGGTGTCGTTTCCCTTTTTAATGGGAAATTGAAGGACTGAGGCGCGGCTATGAACGAAGGATCTCGTTGCAAGATAGTGCAGGGGCATGTTCCGGGTGTTTCCGAAGCATCCTGCGTGCAGGTTTCCGGGGATGAAAGCATCCATGCCCGAACGGATGCCTATTTCAATCGTACGGCAGACATCGTTCGTCGTTTTGGCGACCAGACCGTTACCTATGCTTTCTTTATCCGCAGGCCTGTCATTTCAGCTCCTGGTCTTATGCTTCAATGGCTGGAGAATGTTGCGATCCAGCGTGGAATAATGATCGAGGCGGAGGTCGTGCATCCGGAAGGCGAATGGGTCGGGGCAGGGGAACCGATCGTTTATGTCACCGGTTCCTTTGCGGATCTTGCAAATCTGGAAACGTTGGCGTTGCAGCGTCTGGGATCTCCCTGTGTCGCCGCACATCGCGCCTATCAGATGGCCCTGTCGCTACCGAAGGCAAGCTTTCTGGCGATGGAGGCGCGTCATTGCGCCGGTTTCGATATGCAGGAAATGATGTCCTATGGGGCATCTGTCGGCAGTCGAGCCGCGCAGCGGGAGGGTGCTGTCGGTTTTATCGGCAACGCGAATGACGCCACAGCCGCATTTTTCGGTCAGCAATATGGTTATGGCACGATGCCGCATGCTCTGATCGGTTATGCTGGCTCCACCTTGCGCGCTGCTGAAATCTTTCATGAGACATTTCCAGATATCGATCTCGTTGTTCTGGTTGATTATTTTGGCCGGGAGATGACGGATGCCCTGGCTGTCTGTGAACGGTTCCCCGAGCTTGCGGCATCAGGACGTCTTTCGGTGAGACTTGATACGCATGGCGGTCGTTTCATGGAGGGGCTGGACCCCCAGGAATCCTATGCTGTTTTGGACAGAAATGTGCCGGAAGCCTTGCGGCGTTACAGGTCTGACAAGGAGTTGCGGCATCTGATTGGCACCGGTGTTTCGGCGGCTGCGATCTGGCGAATGAGAGAAGCGCTTGATGAAGCTGGCTGGTCACGTGTGAAGATTGTTGTTTCCTCAGGGTTTGGTGTGACGAAATGCGCCAGCATGGCAGATGCCGGTGCCCCGATCGATGTGGTCGGCACAGGCTCCTTCATTCCGGAGCGTTGGGGGGAAACATACGCGACAGCGGATATCGTGTCGTATAATGGAAGAGAAAGTGTGAAAATTGGGCGGGAGTTTCTGCTTCCATCCGTCAGGCGCCTTGAAGCGGAAAAGAAAAAATGAGTGATTCAGAAGAAGATGTGGCTTCCCCGGCATCAGAGAAAGGCTGGCGTGTTCGAATTCTTGACCTTTCTGGTGGGGATGACGACAATATTATTGAAGAAATAGGTGGTTTTCACGAACTTGAGCATGCGAATGCTTTTGTTCGGGCCTATGTTCGCGACAGTATTGAAATCTGCCGTGCTCCGGGAACCAGAGGGCGGGACGTTCTGGAAAGCTGGCTGAGCTTCGGAGAAAATGCCGAAGTGATCGACGCCGGAGATGAAGGCTGGCGTTCGGCTACGGAAGTGAATGCATTTGTTGATGATCCGGCAACGCCGATGGAACGCGACTGGCGTGCGCTTGATCCCCGTCGTCTGGTTGAAGACGATGAATTCCCCAGCGATGACGATGCGGCTCCAGTGGGAGAAGCGTGAACGCTCCCTGTCTGATTTTTTCTGAATCTGTCTGTTTTTGCTCCTGCGTTATAGAGATCCCATGAAACTTCGTTTTGCCCCAAGTCCCACCGGTATGCTGCATGTTGGCAATGCGCGTCAGGTCATTGCCAACGCTCTTTATGCACGTCGGCATAAAGCGAAATTCCAGTTGCGGATTGATGATACGGACAGCGAGCGATCACGCGAGATCTATGCTGAAGCTATTCGGGCAGATCTTGGCTGGCTTGGCGTGTCATGGGACGAGACGTTTCGGCAGAGCGAACGTCTGGCGCGTTATGAACTGGCCATCGAATATCTAAAGGAAACAGGGCGTCTTTACCCCTGCTTCGAAAGTGAACAGGAACTGGCGGCAAAGCGCGAGATGCGCATCCGTCAGCACAAGCCACCGATTTATGATCGTGCCATGTTGAAACTGACGCCAGAGCAGCGCGCATCGGCGGAAGCAAACGGGAAAGTGCCTTACTGGCGTTTCCGTTTGTCTGATGAGATCGTGTTCTGGAAGGATCTTGTGATGGGCCAGTGTCAGGTCAAACTGACAGCCATCTCCGATCCCATTCTGGTGCGTTCTGATGGCACGGTCCTCTACACCCTTGCTTCGATTGTCGATGATATCGAGACAGGTGTGACACACATCATCCGTGGTGAGGATCACGTTACAAACACGGGCGTGCAGATCGATATTGCGCGTGCTCTTGAAGCGTCTCCCAAACAGTTCCATTTCGCCCATCTTCCTCTTCTGCTGGATGAAGGCGGTGGAAAACTGTCCAAGCGTTTTGACGGTCTTTCCCTGAAGACATTGCGTCAGGACGGGATCGAGGCCAAGGCGCTGGTTTCCTATCTTGCACGTCTGGGCAGCGCCGATGATCCGGAGCCTATGACCTGGGAGGAATTGGCTGAAGTTTATGATCTTTCGCGGATTTCAAAGTCTGCAGCGCGTTTCGATATGCGGCAGCTTCTGGCTCTGAACCGGCGGGTGATTGCTTCCCTTTCGTTTGATGATGCAAAAGATCGTTTGCCTGTAGGCGCAGATGAAGAATTCTGGCTGGCTATCCGCAGCAATATCGAGCTGATGTCAGAAGTCAGACATTGGTGGTCGGTTGTTTCCGAGGATATCGTTCCGCCTGTGCAGGATGAGGAGGAAGGTTTCCTCAAAACTGCAGCGGATTTGCTTCCGGCAGAACCATGGACGCAGGAGACGTGGAAGGACTGGACTGCGGAATTGAAGGAAGCCACGGGGCGTTCCGGAAAAACGTTGTTCCGTCCGTTGCGTCTGGCTTTGACGGGTGAAGAGCATGGTCCTGAACTGAAGGATCTTCTTCCCCTGATCGGGCGGGAGCGGGTGTTGCAACGTCTATGCCCGGTTGAGGGTTGAGGTCTCGGTAGTTTCCGAACTCTTCAGTTGAGACTTTGGATGATTAACCTTTCCAGAGTTTCTCTGAAGAAATAGGGATGAACAAGAAACATTTCTTCCTGCCGTTTGTTGTGAGAGGAAATGTTTCGGCAGCTCATCTGAAAGCGAGGCAGAGAGCTTTCATGTGTGTGGGATTTCCGTTTGCGTCGCAATAGAGAAATCCCATCTCTGCGTATCAGGTTTGTATTTTGTCAGTCTGGTTCAGCGTCAGGTAATGAATTTAAGAAACGGCTGTTAGCGATATTTTTTGTTGATCAGAGCGAATATTTCACAACATAGGCCAATACAGCTACCGATAAGGAAAAGAGCGGTATCTGCTTCGCTGGCTCCGGCTGTCAGTAAGAGAATGATCAGGCAGGACAGCAGGTAATAGAGACGGAATGGATCGTCCTTTCTGATGAACGTAAAGATCAGAAGAGATGCAGCCAGCATCAGACCGATGGTCGCATAAAGATCTGATCCTGTCTGGAAAAGAACTCTATGTATTTCCTCTTGCTCGTTCATTGTTTTCAAGGCCCCGGCACTTTTGTCGGACCAGCCGGCAAGATGGAATAAAAACTGCCAAGGCAGCAGCAATGGTGCGAACAGGGCTGTTAGAAGCGACAGGAACGTTGAAATGAGCCGTGGAAGAAGCATACTTCCCCCGGCGCAGATCAGGCATATAAGACTGATGAGATGCAGGATTTTCAAGTAACTGCAGCTTTATGGATGGTAATCAGTCTTTCCACCATTTGACGGGCTGAGGTTCATCGTCATCCTGAACGGTCTTGTCCTCCGCCAGTTCATATTTACGATGGCGTTCGGATTGAAGATCGTGAAGACTCTGCTCCAGTTTTCTGAAAGACAGATTTCTTTCGTGGCTGGCTTCTTCAAGATCTGAAATTTTGACTTTCTGCTGAAGAATAATCGTTTCCAGATTTTTCAGCTTCTGTTTGAGATCTGTATTCTCAAGAGAAGCATGGGCCAGATGTGTTTCCAGCGTTTTATGCGCTGTGGTCAGATCCTGAATCTCCCGCTCTGCATTCATGCGCAGGCGGCGTTCGTTGTCCAACTGGCGGCGCAGATTTTGCAGGTTTTCACCGGCATTTTCCGCTTGTGGTGCGGAACGCAGAGTATTGCGGGTCAGCTGTGCATGCTCGACCTGCACTTCTCCATCCCGAGCAAAACGCCGTGGTTTGCGGTTCTGCATGCTGTTATTGTCATGCTGATGCGGGGATCGCACCTGCTGCAGGGGCATTCTGGGAGACATCGCAGGTTTATGACCTGTGTCCGGACGCTTGCCGGGCTGGCCGGAACCCATACGTTGAAGCGCGGCGAGGGCCGCAGCGTCTTCGCTGGCATCTTCTTGAGTTATGGAACGGTCATCAAAAAGGGATGACATTTTCGAACGAAAAGGTTCTGAGGTCACTCTGGCGCTTCCGCGTGATCAATTATCAGGTTTTGGCCCAGGAATATGAAGATATTTCTCGATTTCCGAGCCGGAATATGGGCCTGCAAGACGCAGTATTCTATTTCGCGCAGCTATCTGCGCCTTTTGAAGAGGGCAGATAGCACGTTTGCAGATAAATACAAGTGTCAGTTCTGTTTATCTGTCAGGCATGTTGTGGAAGATTGAGTCAATCCAGCTCGGTTTCCAGAAATTTCTCCTGAGGATTCCACAGGATATCGTTTTTCCCAAGATCGTTCAGATGCCGTGCAAGAACGAAGAAATAGTCTGAAAGTCTGTTCATGAACATGATGAGCAACGGATTGATGTCCCGCGTTTCGGACAGGACAACCAGACAACGTTCAGCCTTTCGGACGGTCGCGCGGACCATATGCGCCCATGCAGCACTTTGACATCCTCCGGGGAGAATGAAACTCCGCAGAGGAGACAGATCTGCACGTAGAGTTTCGATTTCCTTTTCCAGTGTCAGGATAATATCTTCCTGCATGCGGGTGACAGAGCTGCCATCCATTGGCTGGCACAGATCAGACCCTGCATTGAATAATTGAGACTGGATGGAGTGGAGTTTCTGTTTCAGTCTCATGTCGTCTGCCGGAAGGTGCGAGATCAGGAGACCAAGTATCGAACTGGTTTCATCCAGAAGACCGATGGCTTCGATATAGGGATCGGCCTTCGATATCCGTTCTCCATTGCCAAGGGATGTTTGACCACCATCGCCGGTACGTGTGGTGATGGTGTCGATGCGAACTATGGTCCGGGACATGGAAAGTCTCTTTTCATGATGGTGGTATATGTTGACGCCAAACATATCATTCCAGCGGATGAGGCAATCATGAGCGGCAATGAACATGGGAAATGGAAGGATGGATATGTCAGGGGATGATCAGGGTAAAAGTCGAATGGAGCAGGTATGTCCGGCCGTCTGGAGAAGCGTCGGCTGTCTGTTTTCCGGCGCTGGAATGATTGCATCCGCTCTGGCCGCTCACCTGCATGAAAGCGTTTTTGCCGAGGGTGGACGTGCCATGCTGCGCACGGCCTCTGAAGTTATGGCCTGGCACGGTCTGGCTTTGCTGGCGCTGGGACTGGCTTCATATCGGTTTTCCCGATTGGCGCAGCTTGCCATCACGGCATTTATCCCGGGCGTTCTGCTCTTTGTCTCGGGTGTGTTGATCACGGCGTTGAGTGGCATTCACCCTGGTCCGATTGCGCCTTCCGGGGGAAGCCTGCTGATCATGGCCTGGCTGGTTCTGGCTGGTGCGTTGTTTCGTCGTTGAAGAAAGGGTAACGCGCCCGACGCAGGGTCGGGACGCGTTTTCCTGAACTTTTGAAGATCAGGCAGATTTGAGCTGCGCCTCAGCGAACTCGTAATTTGCGAGTTTGTCGAGATAGTTGGTGACGTAGTCCGGACGACGGTTCCGGAAATCGAGATAGTAAGCGTGTTCCCAGACATCGAGGCCGAGCAGAACCTTGCCCTGACCTTCTGCCAACGGGTTGGAGCCATTGGCCGTTTTGGTCACAGCCAGTTTGCCTGACGGATCAAGGACCAGCCATGCCCAGCCGGAGCCGAACTGTGATGTCGCAGCTTTTTTGAACTCGGCTTTGAATGTGTCGACGCTACCGAAGTCGCTGACGATTTTTTCTTCCAGAGCCGTCGGAATGGCGCCACCGGTGGCGGACAGGTTCTGCCAGAAAAGAATGTGATTCCAATGCTGGCCTGCATTGTTGAACACGGGTGCCTGTGCGGCATCGCCTTTGACAGCAAGAATGATCTCGTCAAGAGATTTTCCCTGCAGCTCAGGCTTTGCTTCGACAAAACCGTTCAGAGCCGTGACATAGGCCTGATGATGTTTGTCGTGGTGAAGCTCGAGTGTTTCCTGGCACATGCCGGCTCTTGCCAGCGCGTTATAGGAATAGGGGAGGGCAGGCAGTTCGAAAGCCATGACAATCTCCTTATGTCTTTCAGATCAGGGGCTGATCGTAGGATGATAAGCCTCAAGAAACAGCTATGGACCGTCTTGCCGTGCGTCAAGGGAGGAGGCATCACAGCCTTATGAGAGAGAAACGGCAAATTGCAGCTTATATAGGACTGGGACAGCCCTTTTTTTATTTTTGGAATATATTTCGGGATGAGTAACCGTTCTGTGTCCGCTTCCCGCTTTGTTTCGGAAGCCGCTTTGGCCCTTGCTCAGGAAAGCGATCCGGATCGCTTTTTCTGCGCCATGTTTCTTCCGGAACCGGCGCGGGCGGCTGCATTCACACTGATTGCTTTCAATAATGAAATCAGCCGTGCGCTGGCGCCTGCGGTTTCATCCGAAATCGCTGGGTCCCTTGCCGGATATGTTCGCTTGCAGTGGTGGAGGGACATTGTCGCGGGCTCCCGTTTTCCTCATGAAGTCGCAACACCTCTGGGGCTTATTCTTGATGAAGGTCTGGTCAGTCAGGCGACATTATTACGCATGATTGATGCGAGAGAAGCAGAACTGGCCGGGCTGTCGGATGATGCTGCCTGGACAGAATCGCTTCTGAATGGTGCTGGCGCATTGCAGAGGGCATTTGGGGAAATCGCAGGCATAGATGATCTGAAATTGCTGGAAGGATTGCAGATATGCGGCGCGGCTTATGGCACAGGAAGCCTGCTTCGCCATCTTCCGGCGATCCTGCGTTCGGGACGTCATCCATTGCCAGCATATTTTGCCGTTGCGGAGGATGAAAAAACCGAGGTTTCAGCCGATCTTGTCGCGTGGCTTCAGGTGCGTGGAGAAGCTTTTCTGTCGGAAGCCGAAGCGATAGTGCCACCAGACAAGCATCTGCTGGCCTTGCCCATGTTTCTGGCGCGTCGTGATCTCAAGCGCGCCCCCTGTGAAATCGGTTATGGAAACAGGGGGACACGGGACAGATTGTCTATCGCCCTGACTGGACTTCGGGCCAAGGCGCGTTTCAGGGCAGCCTGATTAGTGAGCAAGTCCCGGGAATATTTCGTAAAGTCCATCAGCAATCATGCTGACAGCGATTGAAAGAAGAATCATTCCCATCAGACGTGTCGTGATGGTGCGCATGGTGTCGCTCATGACCTTGCCGATTTCTGTTGCAAAAAACAGAAGTGCGAACATCAGAAGAAGGATGGCGCCGATAATCGCGATGATTGTCGGCTTTCCGCTTGAGGGTCCCAGACTTGTGTAAAGGATGATGGTGGCGATTGTTCCCGGTCCGACCACCAGGGGAAATGTCAGCGGATAGAAGGCAAGGGTGGAAATATTGATCGGCTTGACCTGCTCGCCACTGTTTCCCTCATGTGACGGGATGCTGTTCCCGTTCAGCATGTTCCAGGCAATGTGCGTCAGGACAATTCCCCCGGCGACACGGAACTGATCAACGGTGATGCCAAAGAAACTGATGATACCTTTTCCGGCAAAAAGGATGATCAGGCACATGATGGACGAAAAAATGGTTATCTTGGCTGCCAGAATGCGTTGATTGTGAACGGACAGTCCGGAGGTCATGGACAGAAAGACCGGCAGGATCAGGAACGGATTCATGATCGCAAGGAATGTTCCCAGTTCCTTGATGACGTTGATATGGTTCACATGAATACTTTCTGAAAGAAGGTTGATCAGTCTGCTGACTGCCGGATGGAAGATTTTTTACGATGAATATTTCATCAATTATCTTCATTGTTCAGAAATGCTCTCGTGCGGAGGGCTGCATCTGCAATCCCGGTCCTGATGGGAGTCACGCCGGGCGGAAATGCTTCCATAAGGCGTCCGGGCATTCTGCGGTCGAGAAGCACGAAAACTCCCCTGTCATCACGCGCACGGATCAGGCGTCCGAAAGCCTGTCGCAGACGCAGGCGGGCAATCCGGTCATCATAATCACGCGGCATTCCTCCCGAGAGATGAAGGCGACGTTCCCGATGCAGGATATCTGGGCGTGGCCATGGAACGCGTTCGAAAACGGCCAGACGGAGGGCTTTGCCTGGAACATCGACACCATCGCGCATCGCGTCGGTTCCAAGCAGGCATGAATTTGTTTCTGTTCTGAACACATCGACAAGACTGGTGTTGTCCATTGCATCGATGTGTTGGGCATAGAGCGGAATGCCGTGGGCTTCCAGCGGGGCTGCAATGCGTTTGAAAACGGCACGGAGGCGAGCGATCGCTGTGAAAAGTCCCAATCCACCGCCCCCGGACGCTTCAAACAGGACGCGATAGGCAGCGGCAACGGCGTCGATGTCATCATACGGCACATCATTGATGATGAAGGTTTGCGTCTGATGAGCATAATCGAACGGGCTGGAGAGCGCCGCGCGAATGGCGGGAAGTGGCAGATGGGACATGCCTGTGCGGGCTTCGGCCATACTCCAGGCGCGTTCCGCCTGATCGCTGTCCAGTGTCGTGGTCTCGTCCCGTAACGTCGCTGATGTAATGAGCAGACCGTGTGCCGGGGCGGCGACTACTGTTGCGAAGGGAATGGTTGGGTCCAGCCAGTGCCGATGCAGTCCGACATCGTGCTCCCCCGGAGGTTGCCCGGGATAGCGTGTGCAGCGGATGAAGTGGATATGCGTGGGGACCAGACCGGTCGTTTCATCATTTTTTTCGGGCCGGATTTCATCAAGCATGATCATCCACGACTCGATCCGGCTGATGGCTCGACGACGGATGGCGCGGATCATGGCTTCGATCCGGGTGCGGGCGGTGGTGTCGAGTGCATCGGCGTCTTCGCTCATGCGCTCGCCCAGCCGATGGACAAGCGTTTTGAGCGGCTCAACGATACGGGACAGGGCGCGCTTCAATGTCTGCGCCGCGTCTTCCAGTCCTTCGGCTGGTGGCGAGAGATCACATTCCAGACCTGCCGCGCTGAGCCCCGAGGGCGAACCCGGCGAAGTCGAGGGCCTGCTTTTTGCGCGTGCCAGAACCTGTGAGCGGAGCAGGCGGAGGAAGATTTCGGAGGGATTGACTTCCTCCGTTTCGACGGCGTTCAGGGTCAGAAGATCCTGCATGGCACGGGCTTCTGATGGTGCAGCGAGTGCCTCCGCGCTGTCGTCCTCAACATCTGGTTCCAACCCCTGGGGAGCGGCATTCAGACGGCTGGACCAGCCGGGAGAGGGCAGAGCGCGAGTGGCGACAAGAGCTGCGTCGAGAGGCGTTTCAAGGCGGGGAAAACCGGAAATCAGATCATCCAGACGGCGGCGCAGGCCACGCGCACGGGACCGCCGTCCTTCGGCGCCCAGCAGCCAGCGGCGCAGTTCAGCCGATTCAAGTCCTGAAAATTCAGCGGCAAAGGCGCCATCGGCGGCGTCGGCAATGTGGTGTCCTTCATCGAAGACATAACGCGTGGGCATGGTGTCTTCTTCGGGAACGTCCGTATTCCCGGCATCGTCCTTGCCAGAGGCCGACCAGGCGGCCTGTGCCATGACAAGGGCATGATTTGCGATGACCAGATCAGCCTGTCGTGCACGGCGGATGGAATGTTCGATGTAGCAGGTCTGATAGTGACGGCAGGCTCCATGAATACATTCTCCTCGTCT
>JAAYUA010000160.1 GCA_012517935.1 Acetobacter sp.
ATGACAGAAATCGTTCTGCATATCGACCACGAGGATAGCGGAGCGTGACAGGTCAAATGTCAGCGTCTGTGGCCGTGCCGGAATTGTCACCGGCCGGGAAGGGGCAAGAGGGCGCACCAGACTGACAGCGTCTTTCGAAACCTGCCAGACATTGACATCAGAAGAACCAAGATTTTTCATCGGCAGAGCACCGCCATATCCTCGGCATCCAGTGTAACGGGCTGGCCGCTACGGATCAGTGCGCCAAATTCCTCATCCGGTATCATGATCGTCAGTGTATAGAGTTTTGACGTTCCCGTGTTTTCCAGGACATGTTCTGATCCCGGCCGGACCAGCAATGCGTCACCCTTGCGCAGATCCGTGGTCTCTCCATCGCAATGCGCGCGGCCTTCGCCGCTGAGAACATAGAACAGCTCATCCGCTGCGACATGCGAATTCGGAGGTGTCCTGCCGCCGACAGTGAAGATCTCCACGACTGCCACAGTCGTGCAACCGGAATTATGCTGATCGACAAGAATGGCAAAATAGTTTGTATCGTCAGGAGATATCTTGAAAGCCTGAATATTTTCAATTGATGACTTAAAGAAAGGCATGATCACTCCTTGCCCGGGTCGGACGCTACGGGCTGCATGGGGAGATGAAGACGGGAATTGGCCCGGCTGAGGCGCAAGGTCATGATATTCTGGTCGGCCAGAGACGCCTCCCAAGGTTGCGCACCTGTGCCGGGATTGACAGGAAAACAGGGAAAACAGGCTGGAGAGAGCGACAGACGCAATCTTTCTCCAGGCTGAAGCGTGCAACAGGTTGCTCGCATCGGCACCGTCATGTGACCGGGCTCAAGCGTCGCGTAGCCTTCCGCCAGCGGATATGCCGCGCCCTTTTCCGTGACACGGGACAGGACTGCGTGCAGGTCATATGAGAGCATGGACGTTGCGATTTCGGCTTCAAGCCGGACAGCTCCTGCCAGCAGGTGAGGGGTCGCGAATGCCTCTGTGGTAAAGGTCAGGGTATCCGAGCGCGCATCTGTCTGCGCCCGGTCGACGGGGCCGCCTGGCAGGCCAAATGTGCCGCCACAGGGGCCAGCAGGACGCCAGGTATCCAGGGTCACAGATTCCGTGGCGATCACACTGTCAGGTGGAACGGTCTCGCCGAGACCGCCATCCGCCATGGAAATGGCAGATCTTCCCGAGCCGTACAGGGAAAAAGCCTTGTTTTCCGAAGGGAATGACGGGAACTCCTGCCAGCAGTTCGCTCCCATGTCGAACAGGCTCGCACCGGACAGCGGAGTGACCGCAGGATCGTCTTTCAGCCAGTGGTCGAACCAGGCAATTTGCTGCTGGTCAATATTCGTAACGGCTTCCGGACCGAAATCCAGGGAGCCTATACGGCGATCCCATGGAAAATGCGTCCAGGGTCCGATAATGATCCGCGCCGGAACATGGGGCGCCAAGGCATGATACGCGCTCAGCGTTCCTGGCAGATGGCTGTCAAACCAGCCGCCGATTAGCAGGGTCGCAGGCGCGGTCGCGGCAATATCTTCCAGACATGCCGACGGCGATATCCTGTCCCAGTAGGAATCTCCGGGCGGTGTGTCGCGCCAGCGGGCATAGTGGCTATAGCGGGCGAGCAGGGCCTCATGCCGGGGCCACGCAGGACGGGGACCAGAAAAGTCCAGAGCCCGGCTGGCAGCAAATAGGGTCGCCTGCGCGTCATCATCACCTGCGAGACGTGCGGTTTCCGCTGCAAGCTGGGTCGCCCAGCCGATATTGGCCCGCAGTGCAAAGGCACCGTTCTCATAAGCCCAGTCCTCCCTCAGGTTCCAGCCGAGCATCGCCGGCGCCAGGGCCCGCAAGGCCGGGCAGTGCTGCCCGGCTGCCAGAAGCTGGTTGGTGCCTTGAAAGGAAAAACCAAACATCCCCACGCGCCCGTTGCTGCCCGGTAGGTCCGCTGCCCAGGTGACAGCATCCGCACCATCGGTCGCTTCGTTCTCGAACAGGTCAAACGTGCCGCCTGAGTCACCGCGGCCCCTGACGTCCTGGATAACAACAATGTATCCATGTGCGGCATACCACTCAGGCGGGGCATAGCAGAGGGATGTGCCAATGTGTCGTCCATATGCCTGCCGCATCATCAGGACGGGAAATGGTCCGGCTCCCTCCGGTTGCCAGATGTCGGCCACCAGACGCGTGCCGTCACGGGTCGTCATCGCCTCCGTGCGTGGCGCCAGAACAGGGAAATATGACCGGCTCATTCCTGGAGTTCCTTTCCCGATATTTTTGCGCCATTCTCAGCCATGTTCATGCCAGCGCCGTAGGATGAGCTGTTCGAGAATTGCTGTCGCTGCAAACAGCGCAAGGCCGGCAAGCGTGATCAGGGCAAGAGCGGCAAACATCCGGGGAATATCCATCTGGAAACCGGACTGAAGGATTTCATAGGCAAGACCTGCGCTGTTTCCGCCGGTTCCGGCCACGAACTCCGCAACGACTGCTCCTACCAGGGCCAGTCCGCTGGAGATGCGCAGCCCCGCCATGAACATCGGTATCGCAGTCGGTATACGCAGCCGCAGCAGAAGTTGGAGACGTGACGCCTTGTGCATCCTGAAGAAGGATTCCAGTCCGGGATCAACACTCCGCAGTCCCTGCAGCGTATTGGAGATGATAGGGAAAATGGCAATTAGCGTCGCACAGATCACCAGAGCCATCAGCGTTGTTTTCACGAGAATGATGATCAGTGGTGCAATCGCGACAATCGGCGTGACCTGCAGGATAATGACATAAGGCATCAGGCTGCGTTCGATCAGCCTGCTCTGCACCAGAAGAAACGCGATCAGGATTCCGACAACAACAGACACGCCCAGTGCAATCAGAGTCACAAGCAGCGTGCTGCGCAATGCGTGCAGGAGCACCGGTCCGTTGGTGATAAGAGACGCACCGATATCGGTCGGTGCCGGCATGAGATAGGGAGGAATGGCCCAGACCCGGCAGATGATCTGCCAGACCAGAAGAAAAAGAGTGCCGACAGCCACGGGAGCTGCAACCGTGAACAGGCGGGACGATTTCATCATGCGCTCTCCTTCTGCCCATTCAGATGGGAAACTTCGGTCAGGAGAGCATTCAGATCCCTGCAAATCCGGGAAAATTCGTCACTCAGACGAAAATTCTCATCCCTGGGCATACTTGGCTCAATCAGATACTCGGCATGAATGCGCCCCGGGCCTGCCGCCATGACAATCACGCGTGACGAGAGGAAGGCAGCCTCATACAGCGAATGGGTGACGAAAATGGTCGTCAGCCCATCCCGCTTGCACAGCTCCGCCATGTCCTCGTCCAGCTTGTTGCGTGTGAATTCATCCAGCGCGCCAAACGGTTCGTCCATCAGTAGCAGGTCTGGTTTCGTGACCAACGCACGTGCAATCGAGACACGCATCCGCATCCCGCCGGAAAGCTGGGCAGGAAATCTTCCGGCCGCATGGCTCAGCCCGACCTGCTCCAGAGCTGGCATGACACGGGCCTCTGCTTCCACACGGGGCACTCCGTCCAGATCAAGCGGAAGGCGGACATTCGTCGCGACATTCGACCACGGCATCAACGTCGGGTCCTGAAAGACGAAGGACAGACGCCGACCTTCCGTGCCGACCGATGAGAAATTGCCACCCCACCAGGAGACAGATCCCGTCGAGGGTGCGTGCAGGTTGGCAATCAGTTTCAGAAGCGTGCTTTTGCCACAACCCGAAGGACCAATAAGCGTGATCAGCTCTCCGCGGCGTACACTGAGATCAACAGGGGCCAGGCCCCTGACACCGTTCGGGAAAACTTTTTCGACTGCACGAAGTGATACGGTCTCTGTTGTCAAATCCTGAAATCCTGTTTCTTCGTGAAGCGGGTTGCAGAATGAAATCCGGCGTGCCCTAGGACGGAACGACCTGTGTCAGGGCATCTGAAAGCTCCAGGGAGTAGGACTCACGCCAGTTCGGGTTTGCAGGCACTCCGCCCGAGGCCACGACCATGGCCTCGATTTTCTCCCACTGCGCCTCAGACATGGAGAAAAGCCGGTCCCCCTTCTTGCCGATGGCGTGAATATTGCGGAGTTTTTCACGCGACCAGGCGAGATGCTCCATCGTGACAGCCGGATTGTCCTTGCGGATTGCCACATCGCCTGAGCTTGCGTCTCCGTAGAGATAGGCAAGCCAGCCGTCCGCTGATGCCGAAAGAAAGCGGGCCAGCACGTCCCGGCGCTCGGTAAATGTCTTTCGCGAGACAATCAGCGTGTTGGTATATGTTGGATATCCGAAATCCGAGAACAGGAAATAATGGAAAGGGATGTGCGCCTGTTCCATCGCATACGGCTCGGATGACACGAACGACTGGAAGGCGACATTCGGATTATGGATGAAAGGCTGGGTATTATATGTATACACCCCGGCCTGTGAGGCCGAGAAACCGTATGTCTCACGCAGCCACGGCCAATATGTGCTCCGGCCTTCGGTGCTGATCAGGATCTGATGGTTCTTAAGTCCTGCCAGGCTTGTCACATCCGGATGTGTCGTCAGGCCGGTCATGCATTTCGGATAGGTGGATCCGATCGTGACCAGCGGAATGCCACGCTGTACCGCCATCAGAACCGCTTCCGGCTGGCCGATGATGATATCGCATGCGCCTGCAATCAGCAGCTGCATCGCGTTGATCTGCGGTCCGCCGGACTGCAATGTGACTGCGAGCCCCTGCTTGTCATAGAGGCCATTCGCCTGCGCGCTGTAGAAGCCACCAAGCTCTGCCTGCGCTGCCCAGTTGGTGATCATTTTCAGCGGTTCCGCAGCCGCACCACGCTGGATACCCGACAGGCTAGCTGCGGCGGAAAGACCCAGAAGCGTTGCGCGACGTCCGATTTTGGCAGAGCTCATGTATGCACCTTCAGCTCGTTTTCATATCGTATCGTAATGGCACAACAGTGATATTTGAAAGAGGCATTTACCTTGCACGGCGATGCTTTTTCGGCAGCACGAAAAACGGTCATTCCGGTTGCATGACATAAATGCAGACACCGATCATCGTCATGAAAAACCGGAAGGCCGCTTCCTGTCCGTTCCAGAGATGGGACTGCCACATGACAAACCACTCGCCGCCAACAACGGAGAATCCGGAAAACCAGATCAGGAAACCCGTGGCGGTGCCAAGCGGTACAAGGCGCTTGGCCTTGCGGAAAGTCGCATCATCAGATTTCAGGGCAACCAGCATGTCCCGCGTGGCCAGGCAGAACAGGATCCCCGTCAGTGCCTCACCCGCAATGATAAGCAGGTAAAAGCCATGCCAGAGCCAGGGAGTATCAACAGCGCGCCAGGACAGCGTATTGCCCGGAAAGGTCGTGTCCATCGACAGCGTATGCCTGACGAACGTAAAATTCGAATTATAATCTGTAAGGTTATTCAACGTCACAAGCAGGCCGAATGCGGCCAGAGAGCCAGTCATGACCAGCTTTGCGATCCGTCCCCAGACGTGGTCATCATGGAGATTGGCAGACATGGCGTCACTCCCTGCAGTGGGTGTTTCCACAGTTACGCCACTATCCGGTCGATTGATCAATCATCTTGTGGAAACAAAAAAAGCAGCGCAGGGGAACAGATTTTATGCTGTAAAATTGGCAAAAAGAAGCGCTTCATGACGAAGAGGGAATGAAACGGTTTCGTAGCAAGGTGATGGTATGAGATCTATCCGGCTGTTGGATGGAGCGTGTCAGTGCGGTCCAGTCACGCCGCTCCTGTGGCTGCCTTCAGTATGTCTCATCCGCTCACGCGGCCAGCATCCTGAAAGACGGGAAGGGAGCGCTGACCTCGTACTGCTTCACTGCTGATTCTTCGGGCGAATACGGGTCAGGTCAGAACTGCCCGAGACGAATCCTCAGACCTGATCCTGTGATGGGGAGCAATCCCGTCGCGCAGAATTCCGGCGTGGATACAAAAACGCCTCGCACCTGTCCCCATAGGCGGGATCCTGCTGTTTTCATTGCCAGATACCGATGACAGAGCCTGCAAGACCAGGAGAAATGGAACAGATGACATACACAATGCCGTCACGCCGCTGGGAGGAGATGATCTCCCGCCAGTTCCGGACCCTTCCCCCGGAAACCGTCGCCATCCTGCCGGTTGCTGCCATTGAGCAGCATGGACCCCATCTGCCTGTCTGTGTTGATGCCTGCATCAATGCCGGACTGCTGTCCATGGCCCTCGATCGTGCGCCCGACACCCTGCCCATAACAGCACTCCCCATGCAGGCAGTCGGGAAAAGCGATGAACATATTGCCTATCCCGGAACCCTCACGCTCTCCGCCTCGACACTGACCGCCCTGCTGCTCGACCTCGGAGCCAGCGTCGCACGTGCAGGCATCCGCCGCCTCGTGCTGCTCAACTCCCATGGTGGACAGCCACAGATCCTTGATATTGTCGCCCGTGAACTGCGGCGCACGCACAATCTCTTTGTCGTCTGCGTCGGCTGGAGCGCTTTTGGCTATCCCGAAGGTCTCTTCACTCCCGAAGAGCGTCGTTATGGAATTCACGGAGGCGACGCGGAAACATCCCTGATGCTTTTCCTCCGTCCCGATCTCGTCAAAATGGACCGCGCAGACAATTTCGTTCCGTGGCCACAGGAAATGGCCAGCCAGTTCCGCTGGCTGGAGGCGGAGGGGCGGATCGGATTCGGCTGGAACACCCAGGATCTCCATGCCTCCGGGGCTGCCGGAAATGCGTCGATCGCAACTGCTGCAAAGGGCGAGCAGGTTGCGGAGAAATATGTGGCAGGATTCCTTGAGCTGCTTGAAGAAATTTCTATATATCCGCTGGAACAATTGAAACCGGTAACATCGGATCTCGGCCTGTGAGCGGGCAGGGCGGGGAATACGCGCTGAGCGCGGAGTTTCTCTCGGCACTCGGTGATGTTCCCGTCGCGACCGATCCTGCCGTGGTCAAGCGCAAAAGCAGAGATTTCTACTGGTACAGCCCCCTTCTCAAGGTCATTCTGGACGGGCTGTACGCGACCTGTATCGTCACGCCCTGCACCGTTGAGGATGTGCTCACGGTCGCCCGCGCGTCCCGCCAGACCGGAACATATCTGACAGCCCGCGGGGGCGGTACCGGAAATTACGGTCAGGCCGTGCCGCTCAAGGGCGGTGCGGTTATCGACATGAGCAGCCTGAACCAGCTCCTGTGGGTGCGTGATGGTGTCGCCCGTGTGCAGGCAGGCATGAACATGCTCGCCATGGATCGCGCATTGAACAGGCATGGCTATGAACTCAGGATGTTCCCGTCCACAAAGCGGACCGCAACAATCGGTGGTTTCGTCTGTGGTGGTTCCGGAGGCATCGGATCAGTCACCTGGGGAGGGCTGCGCTGCCTGGGCAACGTGCTCGCCGCGCAGATCGTATCCATGGAAAATGAGCCAGGGATCGTGGAACTACGCGGCCAGGAAACCCGGATCATCAACCATGCCTACGGGACAACAGGTCTGGTCACGGAGCTGGAGGTTCCCGTCGCACCCCGAACGGACTGGCAGGATATTGCTGTAGCTTTTCCCACATTGAATGAAGCCGCAGTCTTTGCCCGCTCTCTCGCCATGCAGACAGGCATCGACAAGAAGCTGGTCTCCGTCGCAGATGATGGCCTTGTGCCGTTCTTTGCGCCACTGCGTGATAAAGTGCCCGCCGGACACTCTGTCGTCATGCTGATGATCGCTCCATCGGGCGTTTCCTCGGCCATCGATCTGGCTGAAGCCGCCGGTGGCATCCATGTCTATCAGGCCAGCACACGAGAGGCCGAGGACGATCCCGGCCGCGTTCCGCTCTATGAGTTGACATGGAACCACACCACTCTCCAGGTCCTCAAGAAGGACAGGGGCTACACCTACCTTCAGGCAGGATTTCCTCCCCGCAACACAGTGGCACTCGTCAACGAGATTGCAGCCCTGTTCCCGGAGGGAGAAATGATGACCCATCTGGAGTTCATTTTCATGGACGGTGAAATGTCCTGTGCAGGACTTCCGGTCATCCGTTTCACGACACCAGAGCGGCTGAACGAGATTATCCGCCTCTGTGAGGAGCGTGGCATCATGATCGCAAATCCCCACGTTTACACAATCGAGGATGGCGGCGCCCATCGCGTGGTCTCACCAGCGCTTGCGGCCGACAAGCGCCGTTTTGATCCTGACGGGCTGCTCAATCCGGGCAAGATGCGTAGCTTCGAAGAGGCCTGATCCGATGACACAGAGCATGCATGTCGTTCGCGACGTCCGGCTTCTGCCGTGCATATCCTATGCCCCAGCTGTCACGGCCGGAGCGGATGACATGCTGTCCTGTGACCTGATGATCCGTGGTGGCACCATCACCGACATCCTGCCGGCAGGAACAGCACCTCCGGCTGCGCCCGTGATGATTGACGGCAAGGGCCGCATCCTCCTTCCCCTGTTCGCCGATATCCACACACATATCGATAAATCCTTCATCTGGGACCGTACACCCAACCCGGATGGCACCTTCGCGGGAGCTTTAGGAGCTGTCGAACGTGACCGGGAGGCATTCTGGACACCGGACGACGTTCAGGCGCGCATGGAGTTTTCCCTGCAATGCGCCTGGGCACACGGAATCGGGGCGTTGAGGACACATCTCGACACGATCGGTGCCCACGGTGATGCCGTATGGCCTCTCTTCCGGGAACTGCAAGCCAGATGGAGCTCCCGGATCGCGTTGCAGGCTGTCTGTCTCGTCATGCTGGAGCGCTATTGCGATTCCGCGGCAGCGGCGGCAATGGCCCGGACAGTCGCGGAAACCCCGGGGGGAATACTTGGCGCGGTCATTATGCATGACAACGCCACGTCCGAACGTCTCGACGTTCTGTTCGATCTCGCAGAGCAGTACGACTGTGATCTAGACCTGCATGTGGACGAGAACGGCTTTGCTGACACAACGGCCCTTGAGCTGATCGCTGATAAGGCCATCAGCCGCAAATCTACTCGCCAGATTGTCTGCGGACATTGCTGCAGCCTCGCGCGTCAGGCTCCCGGACGGCAAAAGGAGATCATCGCCAGGGTCCGCGATGCAGGGATCAGTATCGTCAGTTTACCTACCTGCAATCTTTATCTCCAGGACCGGTCGGCCGGCACGACGCCATTCTGGCGAGGAGTGACGCTCGTGCATGAGCTTGCCGATGCAGGCGTGCCGGTGATGTTCGCTAGCGATAATGTGAGAGATCCGTTTTTTCCATATGGAGACTATGATCTGCTGGATGTCTTCTCACGGGCGGTCCGCATTGCCCACCTCGACAGCCCAATAGGAAACTGGCCACAGGCCGTTACGACTCGGCCTGCGCAGCTCATGGGGCGAAATCATATCTTGCGAGCCGGTGGAGCTGCGGATTTCGTAATGACTGGCGCGCGCACGATGAACGGTGTGCTGAGTCGTCCTTCATCGGGTCGCCAACTCGTGCGAGACGGAAAACTCATCACTCCAACCCTTCCGCATTATGATGACCTTCCAATTGGAATCAGCGGAGAGACAGTCCGAAACAGTCTTCAGTCCTGAAGAATATTTCATCTTCTTTTCGAAAATAGACAGGGTGAATTCAAAATAATTTAACCAACTGGTTAAATTATCATTTCGTTTTCGATCTTAATCAATGTATTCTGGATTCCGGATGCGAAATGAATCGGATCGGCCGGTAGCACCATGTGGCCGGGTGCCAGTCTGCGGAACATGACTTCCTACAAATTGTTTGGGTGACAACATGAAGCAATATCGGGTCTGTACGGTTTCTTGCTTGCTCGCGGGAACTGTTCTTGGTTCTGTCATTTTCAGTGCAGCTGCCACCGCGCGTCCCGCTGCGCATGTACATCACACTCAAGCGGCCAAATCCCCTTCTCATTCGACGTTGCGTTCGGCTTCTTCGCGCCCCCGGCCGAGGTCTCTTGAGGCGAGGGACACTGAGGAAGTTGCGGTCAATGTGTATCGCCATGCTCGTGACGGTGGCGGCGGTATGATGCGGCTGGAGACGGCACCTTTCTCTGTTCAGACTGTGGGCCGCCAGCTGATTGCCATGCGCAGCCCCAATTCGACCGGCCTTGATCTGGTCTCCAACATGCCCAGCGTCAGCATCGCCATGCCA
>JAAYUA010000023.1 GCA_012517935.1 Acetobacter sp.
CTGATAAGATCCTTGATGGGGGAGCCGGTGGATGTCGACGTTGCATCGTCACCTTCCGTCGCAACCATTCCGACAGAAGTCGTCATATTCGCACCAATCACCGCAACACTCTGCTGAGCCGACGCTTCTGCGCCAGTTACGGACAGCTCTGATGAAAAGACGGAATAGGAAGCATAACTACCGGTCCCTGTTGCAAGTGATGTCGCATCTTGGAAGACAGAATCACCGCCCGCACTGGAAAGATTGCTGACAAGAGATGATATCCCCTGCATCAGATTTCCAGATGTGAATGCGCTTTCATTCGATACTGGAGCAACCTGAGAATCAACACCTGCGAACACATAACCTGAGCCATCAGATGTGTTCAGAAGATTTGAAAGAGTGCTCAGAGCAGAGGCCGCCTCCTGACTAGCGGATGACAACTGCTCTTTCCCGAAATCACCTTTCAAAGCCATCATATTCACGCTCAGATCAGACGCAATCGAAGATATTTCAGTCAATGCTGATTGCGTAACTGTCAACTTGTTCTGAGCCGAAGCAATACTATTCTGCCAGGTGGAGATCGCCGTGATTTGCGGATTCAGATTGAGCGCCTGAGCACGACCGTCTCCCAGTCCGGCATAAGATTGAGAGATGACGCCGCTACTCGTCTCTTCTGACAACAGTTTTTCCTGTTGCGTCAGGGATTTGACAGATGTCTGCAGGGAAGAAAGATTGCCTGAATTAGCATATTGATTAATTGAAATTGTCATATCGATTACACCGCATTAAGCAAAGATGTGAACATATCCTGCACAATCGAAATGATCTTTGCATTTGCAGTATAGGAATTCTGCAATGCAACAATCTTTGACATCTCGCTATCCACATCAACACCTGAAACATTCGATATCGTTGTGCTGAGACTGGTCTGCACAGTTGTGGCTGAATCCAGATCCGAGGATACCAAAGACACAGTTGATGCCTGATTGGCAGTCAGAGATGTTGCAAGCGCAACCAGCCCCTGATTACCACTGTAACCCGTCGAAATCGTTCCTGTGACACCCAATCCTGATGATGGAGCCGCATGGTCGGTCACTGATGAACCCGACGTCGCAAATGTCTCGGAAAGAACATTTTCCAGAATGGTGCTAGAATTATCCGGAACCAGAAGAGATGGGTCTGAAACATATGTGGAATTAACCTGCAGAACTCCAGACAGTCCTATTATCCCATCCGGCGTTCCCGATGTGACATCAGAAGATGGAAGATTTCCCTGACCATTTGTGAACAAAGGCAATCCCGCAGAATTAAATCTATCCGCGAGAGTCAGAGAAAAAGAATCAAGCTGTGCCTGCATTTTCGTATAAGTCGTGTCACGTAGGGTAATATTACCCCCCAGACTTCCACCCGTCAGACCGGATGTAACATCATTCCCGTTCAGCATAACTCCGGGAATATCATTCCCATCTCCCGTCCCGGGCCATGAAGACATTGCCGTAATGGTCGCTGGCTCAACACTTAAAGGCCACGTCGTTGAAGGGACACTGATGTTTTTAGAGGAGGCAGGGATCGTCGGAAGTGTTTGCCCGCTCTCTGTCTTAATCAGAACATTGCCCTGAGAAGTTTCCGTGAAAGTCACAGACAATTGGGAGGAAAGGTCCGACATGACGGAAGCGCGCTGATTCTCCAGATCAGCCACGTCTTTTCCCTGCGCTTTCAGAGACATGATCTGCCCTGAAATCTCACCAATAGTGGTGAGGTCATAATTCACGCTGGACACACCAGAAACAATATTGTCCTCCGCACTCTGCCGCTGCTCCTGATATGCATCGGACAAGGTATTGATGGAGTTGGCAACTGTTTCCGCTGAAGAGATGACTTCCGACTGGCTCGTCGCATTGGAAGGCGATGAAATCAGAGTTGTTATCATATTCGACAGATTTCCAAGTTCATCGGAAAGCGTCGATGTCGATCCTGACGTTGCGCTGGTTGATCCTTGCAACGCTGAAATCGTTTGAAGAGAATTACTCTGCGTCGTCAGGCCGGCGACTGAAGCATTCTGCTTATACAGGCTGTTCTGAAGTGCTGTCTGAACATTCCGCGTCGTAATGCCGATTGCAACGCCCGTCCCTGTCCCCAGCGTGCTTTCGCTGGAAATTGTCGGATTTTCCGCGACATATCCAGCAACACTGGCATTGGATATATTCTGCGACATAACGCCCATAGCATACTCAGTTCCACTAAGGCCGCTGGTCGCAATAGAAAGAGCTGAGAAGAGGCTCACAACAGAATCTCCCGCCTCCAGCAATGCTCAGTAATTTTCAGAGCATTCCGGATTTTTTTAAAAATCACAAAAACAAATCAGCGAATCATATCGATCGTCGTTTGCAGCATCGAATTTGCTGTCGTGACAATTTTTGTATTCGCAGAATAAGCCTGCTGCGTGACAATCAAATTTGACAGATCCGATGTCAGATCAGTCGTCGAACCTTCTGTCGATGATGTTTTAAGAGTCCCCGTCCCATTGGCTCCCACCATCCCCGTTTTTGGAGAACCGGAGTCATTCGTGGCCACATAAGCCTGACCGCTCACTGCTTCCAGAGCATCCGGATTTGCAAAATTCGAGAGCGCAATTTTAGCGACAAGCTGTGAATCTCCATTGCTGAAGTTCGCCATGATGGAACCATCAGTTTCCATCGTGATGTCTTCATAAGTTCCCGAAGTGACACTGTCACTCGCAAGCTGAGGTGTCTGGGAAGATGTTGAAGATGCCGTTGAAAGCGTAACGCCGCTGGTACCGCCGATCGTTCCCAGATTCAGATTGATCGTCTGCGGCACACCATTATAGGTCGCCGTAATGGGGATTTTTGCTGACGATCCACTGAATGTGGACCCGATGCTGCTCCCGGAAGAATCCGCTATCGAAGCCACAGTGCCATCAGAGCCAAACGTGACTGTATAGCTGTTTGCACTGATCGCAGATGCATTCGTCGGATCAGAAACACTGACTGTCCACGACAGGGGATTGGAAGAATCCTGTGTCCATGTGACATCTGCCTCGTGCGCAGTTCCTTGTGAATCATATATTGGCGAAGTGTAGGAAGCTGGCGTCGCGGAGGACGTGGTCGAACTGCCAATCGTGCCGGTCAATGTCAGTGTCGTGGTTTCGGTTGGTCGGAAGCCAATATCTGCGATCTGTATCTGGCTTAGAGAATTACTCAGTTGTCCCGTCGTTCCATCAACCATGTAACCATTCAGGTAATAACCTGACGTGTTGACCAGATAGCCATTGTTATTCAGCGTAAAATCGCCATTCCGTGTGTAATAATCCTGATCGGAAAACGTCACGCTGTTGGCTGTCGATGCGCTTGCCGGCTGCGAAACATCGAAGAAACCTTCTCCTGAAATGGCAAGAGCAAGGGTATTCGTGCTTGATGAAATCGTTCCCTGATTATCATTGTGACTGCTGGTCACGGCAGCAACGGTATCTGAAGAAGCATTCCCGGAGGAGGATGCTCCCGTCACAAAATCCTGAAAACTTGTTGTCTGGGCTTTATATCCGGTCGTCTGGCTATTCGCGATGTTATTACTCAGCGTCGTAAAGGCACTGGACTGGGCATTCAGTCCAGTAACAGCCGTCGTCAGCGCATTAAAAATCGACATGTGCGATATACTCTCCATAGAGCAGGTGACGCGGCTGCCTTCCGGCTGTTTCCGCCTTCTCTGTCCACAGATAAAATCGCAGAGATATAAAAAAACCGTTTACTCGAGAGATTCAGGTCGCGTTTTCTTCTCTTTCAGAAATCCAGACTCTGCTGTTCGGCCTGAATTTTCTTTCCTTCAATCCTCGCCTGTCTTTCCCCATCCGCAAAGGTCAGACTCACCTGACTACCTGCACGCAACCCGGCAGCAGATGTAACCGGATTTCCCTGTGCATCGCGAACCAGAGCATAACCCCGCGACAGAACAGCCAAGGGAGACACACTTTCCAATTGGGCAGACAGCCCAGCCAAGCGCAGACGCCCTTCCCGGCAGGCTGCGGCGGGAAGTCCCGCCCCTGAGGGGACGGCCCTGAAACGTGCAATATTCCGCTCAAGACTGCGTTGAATCGCATGCCTCAGAGCCGTTGCCGCAATGGACAGACGTTGCGCCGGGTGATCAAGAAGGTTTTGCGGCGCTGGCATATAGCGCTCAATGGCCATGAACTGCGCCTGCTTGCGCGCCACAAACGCGGGCAATGCCTGCTCAAGCCTGTGCTGACGATCATCAAGCCTCATCCGTGTCGTCGCCAGCAAGGATGGCAGGTCAGGCAAGCGCGCCGCGGCCCGATCAAGACGAAGCCGTGATGTCTGTGACAGGCGGGCAAGTCCGCTCGCCATCCGGGCCGCACGATGTTCGATATCAGCCAGAAGTTCGCTCCGCACCGGAACCGCCAGTTCAGCAGCAGCGGTCGGAGTCGGTGCCCGGCGGTCCGAAGCGAAATCGATCAGGGTCGTGTCGGTTTCATGGCCGACGGCGGAAATCAGAGGCACGGGAGAAGACGCTGCCGCACGCACCACAGCCTCGTCATTGAAGGCCATCAGATCTTCCAGAGAGCCACCGCCACGCGCCACGATCAGAACATCGGGACGCGGCACGGGGCCATTCACTGGCAGACGACCGAATCCTTCAATGGCAGCCGCAATCTGTGCCGCTGCTCCTTCCCCCTGCACAGCAACTGGCCAGACCAGAATGCGGCGGGGAAAACGCCGGGCCACAGTGGTCCGGATATCGTGCAACACGGCGCCCTGAGCGGACGTCACAACACCGATGACATCCGGCAGCATTGGAAGAGAACGCTTGCGCGAAGCCTCAAACAGACCTTCCTCGGCCAGTTTCTGACGCAAACGCTCGATCCGCGCCAGAAGCGCACCTTCGCCCGCATACTCCATCCGCTCGACAATAAGCTGATAGCTGGAACGCTCGCCGTAGGAAGATATTTTGCCTGTGGCAATAATTTCCAGACCATTTTCCGGCACCAACCCAAGGCGGCTGACACTTCCACGCCAAACCACGCCGGAAATTTTCCCTCCATCATCTTTCAAGGAAAAATAAAGATGTCCGGAAGCATAACGCTTGAATTCGGTAATTTCTCCACGCACGCGGACACGCCCGAACGTTCCTTCAAGCGTGCGCCGGATCGCGCCGGAAATCTCGCCGACCGTATATTCCGGGACATTGCCCGCCGCAGGCATATTACCATCATTGAGAAGCTGATCGTCCATTCCATCAGCCTATGCTACAGAC
>JAAYUA010000024.1 GCA_012517935.1 Acetobacter sp.
CTGTCGTCAATGTATGGATACACAGCGAATGCGACAACCCAGCATGGTATCTTTTCTGGAAGATCGATTTCCGGTTCGGCTCCGACTTATGTGATTGCCTCACCTTTTGTCGCAATGGGAACGTTGTCATTTGATTTCTGAGCATCATGACAGAGATGTCATGTAATTCTAGAGCGCTCAAAAAAATATTATGTTCATGAAACGTAGGAAAAGATTATGGAAACCCGCCGTCGGTTTATGCAGTTTATTCTGTCAGGTGGGGCAATGGCGGCAATGCCCAAAGCTGTTGCTCGGGCAGCTGCGATTGCTCCCGATCCAGGATCTTCATTCCTTGATGCAGAACATGTCGTTATCCTGATGCAGGAAAATCGGTCTTTCGATCATGTTTTCGGCACCTTGCAGGGTGTTCGCGGATTTCATGATCCCAGAGCCGCGATTACAGGAAACGGAAACTCTGTTTTTCTTCAATCTGATAAAAAAGGGAATACATTTGCTCCCTGGCGTCTTGATATAAATGAAACGAAGATCACCTGGATGGGATCAATTCCTCACAGTCGTGATAGTCAGGTTGATGCGTGGAACAATGGGCAGCATGATAACTGGATAGACGCAAAGCGGTCTTACCATCATGATTATGCGAAAATTCCTATTACAATGGGACATTATACAAGAAAAGATTTACCTTTTTATTATGATCTTGCGGATGCTTTTACCGTATGTGATCAGAATTATTGCGGCGCCATGACGAGTACAACGCCTAATCGTCTGATTTTCTGGACAGGAACCGTCAGGAATCAGCCGAATCTGGAATCCAACGTCTATATGCGTAATCCGGAGATTCTCGAAGGGGGGATGACCTGGACGACTTTTCCGGAACGGCTCGAAAAATACGGCATTTCATGGAAATTCTACCAAAATGAGTTGACGCAGCGTGGCGGAATGACACACGAAGAGCGTTCATGGCTTTCGAATTTTGGATGCAATGTTCTCGAGTGTTTTGACAAATTTCAGGTCGGTGCTGATCCCGGATTCCTCGTCTGGATAGATGAGCGGATCGCGGAGTGTTCAAGCCATCTGGAGAAATTATATTCTCTGGAGATGCTGTCTTCCGAAAAAAAGCAGGAACAAATCACAGAAGCATCGGCACTTCTGGCATTTCTCAAAAAGAGAAAAGAGACATTCCCGAAAAAATTCGATGAACTGACCAAAGAAGAAAAGGAACTTTTCAACAGAGCATTTGTCACGAACAAGAATGAAGCGGACTATCGCAAACTGGATACTCTTCATTTCACGCAAGGTGATACATCTTCGGAGATGAAAGTGCCGGAAGGCGATATTCTTTATCAATTCAGGAAGGATGTTCAGTCGGGACAATTGCCGACAGTTTCATGGCTTGCTGCTCCGGAACATTTCTCCGATCACCCGACTTCCGCCTGGTTCGGTGCCTATTATGTTTCAGAAGTGATGAATATTCTGACAGAAAATCCGGACATATGGAAAAAGACAATATTTATTCTCACCTATGACGAGAATGACGGATATTTCGACCATTGTCCTTCTTTTGTGGCTCCCGATCCACATCGTCCTGAAACAGGTCGTGTTTCTTCTGGAATTACAGATGCAGCGCTGGAATATACGTATCGCGAGGACGAGATCCGGATGGGTGTTTCTGATCGTCTTGCCCGATCGGGTCCGATCGGCTTGGGATTCCGTGTTCCCATGGTCATTGCTTCACCATGGAGCCGTGGTGGATGGGTGAATTCCCAACTTTTTGACCATTCATCGACCTTGCAATTCCTTGAAAAATTCATTGATGGGAAATTTGGAGCCAAAGTGGAAGAGACGAATATTTCTTCATGGCGTCGTTCTATCTCTGGTGATCTCACATCATGTTTTCGTGTTTTTGATCCAACGGAGCCGGACGTATCCTATCTTGATAGAGATCAGTTCCTTGTTAAGATCCAAAAAGCAAAGAACATGCCTCTTCCATCAGGTTTCGATAATCTCTCAAAAAATAAAATTGAGTATTTCCAAAAGAATCCAGCAGAATTGCAAGCTCATCTCTGGCAGGAAGCAGGGCAGAGAAAAGCGTGTGCTTTGCCTTATGAACTGTCATGTGAATTATTATCCGATCCTCATTCCCTGATGGTCAGGCTTGAGGCGGGCAATACCCTGCACGGGGATCGCTCATCGGGAGCCCCGTTCAATATTTACACGAGAAATCTTGCATCAGGAGAGGAGATGCAGGTCGGAACATATTCTGTTGCTGCGGGAGATGACCTTACAGCAGTGTTTCACAGATCTGATTTTTCTGATGGACGGTATGATGTTCGGGTGCAGGCGCCGAATGGATTCTTCAGACATTTTTCGGGTGATGCACGAACAGAAAATCTGCATGTGAGCAGCAAGGTTCGGATTGATTCCTCCGGACACGTATTTCTGGATATTTCCTCTGAGAATAACGGGAATACGCCAGTGATGTTCCAGTGTGAAGTTCAGCCCAAGGGGCGTATCGAAGATATTGCCGTGGAAGCTGGAAAGAAACGGAATATTGTGATCCCCCTGGATCAGGATCACATGTGGTACGATGTGAAAATCACCGAACAGGCAGCCGGGACACATGGTCTCTGGCATTATGCAGGTCGGGTTGAAACAGGTAAATCGACTATGACTGATCCGCAAATGGGGAATCTTTAGATTTATAGATAATATTTTTCGGAAGAACTTATCCTCGGCGTCGAAAGAGCGTTGTGAGCCCGAAAATGGCGGCGCTGAGAGCGGCAATACAGAAAGACACAGGTGCATCTGTATACCATGAAATAGTCAGTCCTCCCCATGCTTCGGCAATGGCGAGGATGGCTGAAGTGCAAAGGCCCGTGACTGGATTCAGCCCCAGTCGCAGGGCAGTGGCGCCCGGTCCGATCATGAGTGTGAAGACCAGAAGGACACCAGTGACTTCCGTGCAAATGGCAGTTGCCAGTCCAGCCATTGCCATGAAGCAGGTTGACACCAGTTGGACTGGCACGCCTCGGGCTTCGGCCAATTCCGGTTGAAGACTGGCAAATAACAGCGGACGACCGATAGTGCCCAATCCGATCAGTCCGGCAAGAACAGTGCCGGCAAGAATCTGGAGTGTCTGCTGGTTGATGCCGAACACGTTGCCGAACAGAAGGGCTGTGGCCGTGCTTGCAGGACCATGCAACAGATAGAGAAACAAGCTGCCACATCCCATGGCCAGAGAGAGTGTCAGGCCGATCGCAATGTCCCTGTCCCCATGACGGGCGTTATTCAAGCTCATGCCCATGCCACCCGCAGTGGCGGCGATCAGAAGGCCCGCCAGTGGTGGCATGCCTGCCCATAATGCGGCAGTGGCTCCGGCGAAGCCGATATGGGAAAGGGCATGCCCAGCAAAGGATTGTCCGCGCAGCACCAGAAACCAGCCGATCATCCCGGCCAGCAGCCCGACCAGAGCAGAGGCGAGGAATGCCTGACGCATGAATTCAAAGGCGAGCATGTCAGGCCTCCCGACCCGGAGCGACAAAAATCTGCCCGCTGGGAGCGTGGAAGACATCCACAGGCGTTCCATACAGGCGGCTCAGAACTGGGGCGGTCAGGATTTCGTCCGGGGTGCCGATGCGTGCATGCCCCCCGGCGAGATAGAGCACCCGGTCCACAATGCCGATCAGCGGGTTGATGTCATGTGCGGAAATCAGGGCGGTGATCCCACGGGCCCTGACAAGATTTCCGGTGAGTTCGGCGACTTCCCGCATGCGGCCAGGATCAAGACTGGCGAGAGGTTCATCAAGCAGAAGCAGGCGGGGATGGCCAAGCATTGCCTGCGCCAGCATCAGGCGTTGACGTTCACCACCTGACAGTGTGCCAAAGGGACGGTCCGCCAGATCTGTGGCATTCAGTTCCTGCAGAACAGCCTCCAGTTCTTCTGTGCTGCGTTTCTTGCTTGCAAGCCCCCATCTGTTGCCTTCCAGCGTTGCCATGATGTGCGCCCGTCCGGTCAGGCGGGGGCCAATCATGCTGCGGGTTTGTGGAAGGTAGCCAATATCGGCACGGCCACGACGGACGGGCTGTCCAAAGAGGGAGAGCGCGCCCCGGGTCACAGGCGTCAAACCGAGAAGTGTGCGGAAAAATGTGCTTTTCCCTGCCCCGTTGGGACCCAGAACCGCGACTATGGACCCTTCGGGAATATGGAAAGAGAGACCGCAGAGAATGCGACGTCCGGCGAGATCAACATCCAGAGTCTGGCAACTGATGGCGTGTGTCATGTGAATTGCGGTTCAGTGTGCTGGAGATGTGATGTGGGGGGATGAAGAAAGCGCGGCAGAGAGACGATCAAGGATATGATTCATCCAATCCTGCCAATGCATGTTCGCAGGCAGGGTTTCATGCAGCATGAGCACGGGAATTCCTGCGGCCTGTGCCGCTTCTTCCAGTTTTTTGGTGGCCGGTGTGGTGGTCTGGGCATTTCCGATCAACAGGCGGATCTGACCTTTATGAATGGCCAGCTCCATTTCGGCCACGCTGGAAGGCGTGGGCTCCGTATCGTTCATGATGGATTTCTGGAAGGCTGTTCCCATCATTTCCAGTCCCAGAAGATCGGTCAGAGGCGTGCAGAGAGGCTCTGTTGCGGCGATGGGAAGGCCGGAAAATTTTTCGTGCAATGTTTCGATTCGATGGTTCAGCGTGTCGATAATGGCAGAGAAATCTTGCAGGTGTTGCCTGAACCGGGGCGCCTCGGGTGGAATCAGGTCGGAAAAGATGTTTGCCAGACGTTGGGCCACTCTGCGCACGGTTTCAGGGCAGAACCAGATATGGGGATTGTCTCCTGTTGGCAGCGACACCAGTTCGGCAACATCAAGTATGGTGTGAGAGGCGCCAGCGGGGATCAGGCGGGACATCCAGGGATCATATCCGCCACCATTGGAGATGATGACCACGGCTTTCGCAATCTGCCGTGCGGTGGAAGGGGCGGGCTCAAACAGATGTGGGTCCGTGCCGGGATTGTTCAGAAGCGACGTGACCTGTGTACTGGTGCCACCGATCTGGGAAGCGATGTCTCCCCATACGGCTTCTGCAGCGACGACAGAGAGTGACGTATCGGCCATTGCTGGCCTGATCATGCAGGACACCAGAAGACTGGAAAGCACTGATCGACGCTGAAGGAACGGAGACATCATGCGCCTTTACGCGTTATGTTATATTATATCAATACATGAATAAAATCGTCTGGAGATCACTGGCTTCCGAACATCCTGTCTCCGGCGGGTGGTCCGATCCCGGTCAGCACGGTATAGAGACGGCACCTAATACAGGAGAGTATGAAGCAATGAGCGCCACACAGGATTACAAGGTTCGCGATATTTCACTTGCTGAATGGGGCCGGAAGGAAATCTCCATCGCAGAAGGCGAAATGCCGGGCCTGATGGCGCTGCGCGAGGAATATGGCGCCAGCCAGCCGCTGAAGGGTGCGCGGATTGCAGGCTGTCTGCATATGACGATTCAGACCGCGGTTCTGATCGAGACACTGATTGCACTCGGCGCCACGGTGCGCTGGTCATCATGCAACATTTTCTCGACACAGGATCACGCTGCTGCTGCGATGGCTGCGGCCGGAATTCCGGTGTTCGCATGGAAAGGCCTGTCGGAAGAAGAGTTCTGGTGGTGCATTGAGCAGACTGTCCGCAGCGCGGATGGCTGGACACCGAACATGATTCTGGATGATGGCGGTGATCTGACCGTGCTGATGCACGACAAGTATCCCGAAATGCTGAATGATGTGCGTGGCCTGTCAGAGGAAACCACCACGGGTGTTCATCGTCTGTGGGAAATGGCGAAGAAGGGCACGCTGAAAGTTCCGGCGATCAACGTCAACGACAGCGTCACCAAATCCAAGTTCGACAATCTGTATGGTTGCCGTGAGAGCCTTGTGGATGCGATCCGTCGCGGCACAGACGTGATGATGGCCGGCAAGGTCGCTGTCGTTGCGGGTTATGGCGATGTGGGTAAGGGATCCGCTGCGTCCCTGCGTAATGCGGGTTGTCGCGTTCTGGTGACTGAAGTCGATCCGATCTGCGCACTTCAGGCCGCGATGGAAGGCTATGAAGTCGTGACGATGGAGAAGGCTGCTCCGCGTGGCGATATCTTCGTGACCGCGACAGGCAATGTCGACGTCATCACGGTCGATCATATGCGTGAGATGAAAAATCGCGCCATTGTCTGCAACATCGGTCACTTCGATTCGGAAATCCAGATCGAGGGTCTGCGCAACTTCACATGGGACAACATCAAGCCGCAGGTTGATGAGGTTGTTTTCCCGGACGGCAAGCGTCTGATCGTTCTGTCTGAAGGACGTCTGGTGAATCTGGGCAATGCGACAGGCCATCCGTCTTTCGTCATGTCCGCTTCCTTCACCAACCAGACGCTGGCCCAGATCGAGCTCTGGACGGCGAAAGAAGGGCAGTATGAAAACAAGGTTTATGTCCTGCCGAAGAAACTCGACGAGAAGGTTGCTGCCCTTCATCTCGAGAAAGTCGGTGCGGAACTGAGCCGACTGTCGGAAAAGCAGGCCAGCTATATCGACGTTCCGACCAGCGGACCGTTCAAGCACGAGGCCTATCGCTACTGATCCGGAAACAGGCCAGAGGCAGTCATTGCTTTCTGGCCTGTTTTTCAATCCGGTGGAACGTGCGTTCCTTCATGCAAATAAAGGTTTTCCAGATATGAGCATTTTCGGAAAGATTGTTTCAGCGATTTTCGGACAGGCCCATGCGGGGACGACAGATCCGGCAACTTCCGCGACAACAGCACCGGCCGAGACGCCAGCTGCTGCAACTGGAAGCACGGCTGCTCCTGCTGCGGTCTCGGTTGATGTCGATGCCGTCCTTGCAGGACTGGCGGCAAAGGCTGGGCAGCCGCTGAACTGGAAAGAGTCGATTGTCGATCTTCTGAAGCTGCTTGGCATGGACAGTTCGCTGGAGGCGCGTCGTCAGTTGGCGGCCGAGTTGCACTATTCCGGTGACCAGCATGATTCTGCTGCCATGAATGTATGGTTGATCAAGGAAGTTCGTAAAAAGCTTACCGAAAATGGCGGCAAGCTTCCGACTTCCTTCTGAACTCTATGTTTCCGGGGTCGTCAGCAGGAACAGTTCAATCCTGTTGACGGTCATGGACGGCCCGTGTGCAGCATCGTTTTCTGATGACCGCTTGGCCATAAAGTCCTTGTGTCATATGTACAACAGTAAGCCGGGTTTCTGGTCTCGTCTTTCTGGATATTGATCCAGATCAAAGAAGCTTGAAAACTATCATGATTAACAGGCGTTCAAACCTTACTCGTCGCCTGTAAAGTGAAGTTCAACGGCTATGAAAATATTATCTTCCCGGTTCATGTCCCTGCTGGCAGTCCCGTTCATGGTGACTGCAACTGCATATGCACAAACTGCAGCTCCAGTGGCGCCTACGGTTTATGTGTCCGCTCCAGTGGTGCATGGTGCGGCTTACACGCCAGCGCAGGTAGCGAAGAAGTGCGGCATTTTCGAAACATGCGCGACCACGAAGATCGGTCTGGGCAAGGGTGACTTCATTGTCCGCCTGTCAGCGCTTGGCGTGCTGCCAACGGATCGCACCAGCAAGCTGTGGCTGAACGGAAGCAGAATTCCGGGAAATGTTTCGACAACCAATCAGGCAATGCCGGAACTGACGTTCGAATATTTCTTTACGGACAATGTTTCCATTGATCTGATCGCCGCCAGCACCCGTCACGAAGTTGCTGCCCAGGGAACACCCTATGGCAAAATCGATGTCGGAAGCGCCTGGGTTCTGCCGCCGACCGTGACGCTTGCATGGCATTTCCGTCCGCACAAGCGCTTCAATCCCTATTTGGGCGTAGGTGGAACGATGATGTGGTTCCATAATGTCAGCCCGGCAGGTGGACTGGTGCAGAAGCTGAATGTTGGCTTCACGGGTGGTCCCTCAATCAATGCCGGCTTCGATTATCAGGTTGTGGGCAACTGGTTCCTGAATGTCGATGTGAAACATATGTTCGTTCGCATGCACGCATGGGCCAACGATCGGGACAGCGGCGCTTTCATCAAGGCGCATGATTCGCTTGATCCCGTCGTTGTCGGCATGGGCATCGAGTATCGTTTCTGATCCCAGATTTTTCCGGGATCTGCTTTTCGGAACGCGGTCGGAGTCATCTGACCGCGTTTTTTCGTGCCCGGATCAGTCTGCCGGGGCATGCGGTGTGTTGTCCGCATATTTGTCCCAGTTAAGGGCGAGTTCCTTCACAACCACACTTCCAACGCGCCAGGCTGCATCGACCGATGGCAGAAAGCCAGCGTATCCTTTTCCGTGCGCTTCGTCATTAAGGAGGTTGGCGGCTGTTTGGCCGGGATGCGGCATGTCAAAATTGCTGGCGGTGCGAAGCAGGAGAATGCGGCTGGCATCAATGCGTCCGGCTTTGGCCTGTGCGGTCAAGGCCTGCATATAGCCAACATCTTCTTCGGCGGTGGTCGCAAAACGGCCTTGCCCTTTGGTCCAGTAGCTGACCCAACGCTCGGCCCAGTCATTCATTCGGGCACCGACCCAGAAAGTTTCCGAGGACAAGGTTGCGCCGCTTGTGACGACCGGCGGCTTCATGGCTTCGGGAAAACCGGTATAGCGTGCGCGAACAGCCATCATTTCCGGTGTGTTCTGCAAAGTAACAGATTTTGTGAGCTGCACGGCCCATGCGGTCAGTTCCGGGTTGAGTGTATAGACCATATCCCCGGAGAGGGAGTGCAGCGGGGGAACGGGTTTTTCGTCGGGTGTGCTGCCTTGAACTGGAGTGTAGCCATCTGGCCAGTCTGCCGGAATTTCTCTTGGATCAATCAGGTGAGCCAGCCCGCCATTCACGACCTGAGGAGCCCAGACGGCGGAACCCAGCGTACCGAATCGAGGGTTTATGCCTGCGATCCCGGCAAGCACGAAATAGCTTTTGCGAAGATCGAAGCGGGGGTCCAGGGCAAGAGCGGTCATGGCCGACGCCATGTGTTCCGGTCCTTCTCCGGTGACGACACCGAGTACGTGCAGGTCCGGATTATAGCGCATGAGGCCATGATCGGTACCTGGTGCTTTGATTTCCTGCTGCAATGGCAGTTTTTCCACCCAGCTCTGAAATTCACCGGGAGTGTCGCCGGTGTCATGGCCAATTTCAAAAGTCGTAACAACGACGACGCGGATGGGAATGGGGGCGGCGTGGGCCAGACCTGAAGACAGGAGAGACAGGGCCGTGATCAGAGAGATATGACTGAAGCGCATGGATTTCCGGACGGTTGTGAGACTGATCGTCCGATCAGACCGCATTCCGGTGGGAATTTCCAGAAATCACTGTCAGTCATCGGTCGAAATCAGAGCTTGGCCGCTGTTTTCCCTGCATCAGGTTGAGGCTGATGTGCTTCTTCGAGGGCTTTCTTCAAACTGGCCTCAATGTCCGGTGCCGGTTTCAGTCCTGATGCGACATTCCATTGATCTATGGCTTCGGTGCGGCGTCCGGATTTCCAGTAAGCAACGCCGAGATGATAGTTGATTTCAGGGTCTTCTGGATTTTCCTCGGCAGCCTGTTCCAGCATTTTTATAGCTTCTTCAGTGTGTCCGGTTTCGAGAAGCGCCCAGCCGAGACTGTCACGAATGGCGGTGTCATCCGGGTCGAGCATCAGTGCCTGACGAAGGATGTCGCACGCTTCTTCCTGATTCTGATGGTGCTGGATCCAGCCATAACCAAGAAAATTCAGGATCAGCGGTTCATTGGGAACCTGTTCGCGTGCGGCACGGAGGTCTTTTTCCGCGGCGGGCCAGTCGCCGGTTTGCTCCAGCGCAGCGGCGCGTCCGAAGAGCAGGGGCCAGTTGGCGGGAGTGTCCTTGCCTTGTGTCAGGGCAATGGCCTTGCTCCACATGGTGGCGGAGGCCGGATAATCGGCCTGATCAAACAGCAGACTCGCCAGGCTTTGTATTGGCAGGATCTGCTGTGGCACCTCGGCAATAATGTTTTCCAGTTCTTGCCGTGCGACGCCGTGTTCGCCGGTTTTTTCCTCCAGCAGCGCTCTGCGGAAGCGCGCAACCCTGTTCAGGGGATTGGAATCCGTGACCTGTTTCAGCAACGCGAGGGCTGCTGTGTTGTGATCGTGGTCGCTCTCGATTTCAGCAAGCAGCAAGCGGGCTTCCGTCAATGTCGGATCAAGAGACAGCGCCATGTGCAGCATGATGGAGGAGGCTTCCTCTTCCTGACTACCGACGCCATGGCGGGGATCTTGTGTAGCTTGTGCACGGAAGAGCGCCGCCATCGTCAGATAGCTTTGCGCCAGTCCCTGAAGGGCGCTTGTGATCGGGGGGACGCCGATGGAGGCCTGTAGTTCCGGTGTTGCCAGCGCCAGCAGGGAGTCTGCTTTCGTGGCCTGCCGGATCATGGCGCGGGCCTCTTCCTTCTTTCCCTGCTGCCAGAGCCATGCGGCTTTGCCACGAACCAGCAGCATGTCTGTTCCGGGCATGATGGATGAAGCCTGTTTCCACAGGAAGGCTTCCTGTGTGTGCTGGTCCGTGAAACCGGCAATGAGCGCTGCATGCGTCAGATAAAAGGGGGCAAGGGGAGAGCCGTGGCTGGCAGCGGTTGTCAGGGTGTTGATCGCCGCCGCCCCATTGCCAGCGCCCGCCAGACACCATGCCGTCAGGAAAGGAAGCAGAAGCTGCGAAGGGGAGTGACGCTCCGTCAGTTTGTAGCTGCGCAGAGCCTCCTGCCAATTGCCATGCCGCGCCGCGTCATTGCCGATCACAAGTGTGGCGATCATGCTATGGGGCGTTTTCTGTTTCAGGAGTCTTTCCGCCAGTGAAAGGGCTTCGGGTGTTTCCGCCAGCGTGTTTTCGAGAAAAGCCTGACGGAGGATTTCCGATCGCGTTGGGTCCGCATCAAGAGCGGATATCAGGGCTGTGGCCGCGACTGCGTGATCGCCCTGTCGCGCTGCAACAAGTCCTGTCAGCCATGCGCCTGAAGCGACCGACGGCGCGTCGGGCGTTGTCATCTGCTTTGCTGGCGTGGCTGCCAGCGCCGTGGCGGAGGATGTGGAGAGAAGGGCAACGAGCAGATAACGGGAGGCAGTGTGGCGGAATATATTCAAGGGAACGGTCCCGTAGCGATCCTGACGTTTGGGGCGACCTTGTGCCAGGAGAAGAAAAAACTGTGCGTCTTTTTATCTGTAACCTGCCATGGGGTAACATCCAAATGACTGGCGCGAGCGGGTGGGAGATATGGTGATGATGCAGATGCGGTCAGATATGGATGATATGGCTGCGGCGCAGGCTCTGCTCTCTCTCTATCTGGATTGGGGTGTGGATACGGCGCTGGATGACAGTCCTGCCGATTATTTCAAACGTTCTCCCATCACATTGCCGCCCCGATCTCCTGAACCTGTTGTCAGGGATGTCGCGCGGTCTGCGCGCGTGCAGCCGGACAATGTCGTGCCGACCACAGTTTCGCCCGGTCCAACCTTGTCGCGCATCATGGATATGGAGTCGCTGGCTGCTGCCGCTGCGTCATGGGACCGTTGTTCCCTGCGCCGGACAGCAACGCATACTGTTCTGCCCGTGGGACCGGTCGGGGCGCCCCTGATGATTATTGGAGAAGCTCCGGACGCAGATGAAGATCGCAGCGGGCAGCCATTTTCCGGGGAATCCGGCAAGCTTCTGGACCGGATTCTGGTCAGTATTGCCTTGGAGCGGAAAAATCTGATCCTTTCGCCGGCTCTGCCGTGGCGTCCACCTGGAGGGCGACTGCCTTCGGAAGCGGAAATGGAGTCCAGTCTGCCACTTCTTGTCCGGGCTATTCTCCTGCTTCGACCCCGCCGTTTGTTACTGTGTGGATCATTGGCTGTCAGGATGCTGACGGGACGCAGAGAATCCCTTGCGCGGCTGCGAGGACGCCGTCTGGAGGTGACTGTTGGTGAGCCCGCAGAAGGTGAAAAAATCCTTAAAATACAGGCGAATGTGATCCGCCACCCGTTGCAGCTTCGCGTCAGCGCGGGTGCCCGGAAAGAGATGTGGGCGGACATTCTTCAGCTTGGAACGGACCTTGAGAGTGATAGTAAATCAGATGCTCAGGAAGTGATCTGATTCTTTCCATCTTCGTGGAAATACTTCCAAGGTTATCATGTGATCATTTGATTAGTATAAAAGGGTGTGTAGCTGAAATAAAAATGCGGTTTATTCGTGTCAAAATCATGGATGACTTTCCATGAATTTTTCTGATCTTGATTTTCAAGATGAATACAATTATGCCGCCTGCCACTATGCGAACATCAGGATTTTCCCAGCGCATCTCCACCCGGATGGTTCTGGCAGGCGCAGCCCTGCTGGCAAGTGCATCCATGGCGGCGGCACGGGGAGGCAGCAGCCTCTACCCGGGTCGTCCCGCATCGACGGATGATCCCGTGTCGGGAAGTCTTCCCGGTGGGGGGCCAGACCGGCGTGGCGATGAAGTCGCGATGGCGGTCACCAGGCTTCCGGAGGCAGGCGACATGCCAGTCGTCCTGCCGCGACCATTGTCGTCGGAGATGGCGCAACTGGTCCGGTCGATATTCCGCCTGCAACGGCAGGGAGCGTTTGCAGAGGCGTTGAGCAGTTCCACACGCCTGACTGATACGACTCTTCTGGGTGATATCATGGCGGAGCGTTATCTGAATCCGGCCTATCTTCCGACGGCGCAAGAGTTGCAGCTCTGGCTGAAAGAGCATTCCGACATGGCGGATGCTCCGGCCGTATGGGCAAGATTGGCCGGGATGCGTAACCATGGCGCCCTGCCGGTGGAACCGTCGAAGACGATGTTGCATCCGGACAATAGTGGTTTGCTGGCGGATATGGGTGATGCACGCGCATTACATCGGAATCCGCTGCTTGACCGGACTGTCGCCGAACGTGCGGGACATGGCGTCAGTGGTGCGGAGAGTGCTCTGGGGCTGATTGCCAGAACGCCCGGAATGACGCCGCTTTATGCATCCCAGTTGCGGGGAGAGATTGCCCGGCAACTCCTGTCTTCCGGTCATGCGGAGGAGGCCTTGCAGATCGGGAAGGTCGGTCTTGACCACGGGACGCAAGTTTCCGGAGAGCAGGCCTATGTCGCCGGTCTGGCTGCATGGGCCCAGAAGCAGCCACGGCAGGCCGTTGTCTTTTTCGAAAAAGCCTCGGCCATGAGCAACACGACGCCTGCATTGCGTGCTGCCGCAGCATTCTGGGCAGCGCGTGTGCATCGGGCGCAAGGCGAAGAAAGCGTCTGGCGGCC
Source organism: Acetobacter sp. (assembly GCA_012517935.1). GTDB lineage: Bacteria > Pseudomonadota > Alphaproteobacteria > Acetobacterales > Acetobacteraceae > Acetobacter. The sequence continues at coordinate 13,319 of JAAYUA010000024.1, forward strand.
ATGGATGCGGCGTGCGGCAGCCGTGCCTCACAGTTTTTATGGCATGCTGGCCAGTCAGGTGCTGGAGCAGGCCCCCAAACATCGTACGATATCCGCGTTTCATCTGATGGATATGGAAGGCGGCGACAGTCCGGCTTTTGTGTCCCCCGTTATCAGTGAAATTGACATCGAAGCGGTGAAGATTTCTCCCATCGGAACGCGCTTTTTTGCCCTGTTGCAAGTTGGGGAAATGCAGCGTGCCGAAGATGCGTTGCGCCGTTACTGGCCACGATTGGGGAATGATCCAGCGATGGCGCGGTCGGTGCAGCTGGTGGCAGCCGCCGCAGGCATGACCGAACTGGCGTTGCAGATGTCTGATTCTCTGGCAACGGAGCATGATGGACGGAAACAGGTGCTGGCGTTGCCGTCTTTGCATCCAAGACATGGCTTTACGGTTGATCCGGCGCTTGTCTATGCCCTGACCCGTCTGGAATCCAATTTCAATCCTCATGCCGTTTCGGGTGCGGGGGCTCACGGTTTGATGCAGCTCCGAGCTGTGACTGCCGGATTTGTTACGGGCAATACCGCCCGTTTCCAGTCCTCGCCTGAGGCTCTTTATGATCCGGGCCTGAATCTGGATATCGGGCAGGGATATCTTCGCTATCTGGCCCAGCTGAATCATCAGGTGCATCCTGATGGACCTGTCGGCGGCGACATGATCCGCATCCTTGCGGGATATAATGCGGGGCCGAACGCCATTACGCGCTGGGAAAAGGCAGGCGGCGGGCATGAAGATCCACTGCTTTATCTGGAGCTTCTGCCCAACACGCAGACACGGGCCTATGTGGTGCAGGCGCTCAATACGCTATGGTATTATGCCAAGCGGCTGGATCTTCCGACGCCCTCACTGGATGCTTTGTCTGCAGGGGAATGGCCAGCATTTGAAGAGGAAATTGCCCTTGCCGGCCATCGTCGTCATCTGGCGATGCTGCACTGATTGCAAGGCTTGATGTCGGTTCCGGAAATTCAGTCTGACTGATCTCCGGTCCTGCTGGTGTGACGCCGGACCCGATGGTGAAGAGGTCCGGCGATTTATATTTTCTACCGGGTCATGAAGAACTATCGACCCGATGTAGGCGCTTCAGAGCGGGCGCACCATGATATGTGTCTTGCGTCCGGATGACAGTTTGATGGCGCCGTCACGCAAATCTGCTTCCGACACGATTTGCCCCTCATCTGTGATGACATTGTCATTCACGCGGGCACCGCCTCCACGGATCAGGCGACGTGCTTCTCCGTTGCTGGCGGCAAGACCGGTTTCCACGAAAATGCGGAAGGCTGGCAGGCCCTCTGCCAGAAGTGTCGCTGCGATGCTGCGTTCTGGCAGGGAGTCTGAACGTGCCCCTTCCTCGAATGTGCGACGTGCGGCTTCGGCTGCTTCTTCAGCGGCTGCGCGGCCATGGCAGAGCGCGGTGGCTTCGGTGGCCAGAATCTTCTTGGCATCGTTGATTTCAACGCCTTCCAGAGCGCCCAGACGTTCGCACTCTTCCACCGGAAGATCGGTGAACAGCTTGAGAAAGCGGCCAACATCCGCATCTTCCGTATTGCGCCAGAACTGCCAGTAATCGAACACGGGCAGACGTTCTGCCGAAAGCCAGACAGCGCCACGTGCGGTCTTACCCATCTTGACGCCGGAAGAGGTGGTCAGCAGCGGTGCGGTCAGACCAAAAACCTGCTTCTGATCCGTGCGCCGGACCAGATCGATGCCGGAAACGATATTGCCCCACTGATCCGAACCGCCAAGCTGCAGTGTGACACCATAGCGGCGGTTCAGTTCGCGGAAATCATAGGACTGAAGAATGGAATAGTTGAACTCAAGGAAGGTCAGACCCTGTTCACGTTCCAGACGTGAGCGGACGGAGTCGAAGGAGAGCATCCGGTTGACGGAGAAATGCACGCCGACTTCACGCAGCAGCTCGATATAGGGCAGGCGGTCGAGCCAATCGGCATTGTTCGCCAGAATGGCATCGGAAGGTGCGTCCCCGAAGCTCATCATCTGGCGAAGGCAGGTCTCGACGCCTTTCAGATTATTGGTCAGCGTTTCATCGTTCATGAGCGACCGTGCTTCTTCACGGAAGGAAGGATCGCCGATCTTGGCCGTGCCGCCACCCATCAGGGCAACGGGGCGATGGCCGTGTTTCTGAAGAAGACGCAGGATCATGATCTGAATGACATGACCGACGTGCAGGCTGTCAGCCGTGGGGTCGAAGCCGATATACCCCGCAACCGGACCAGCAAGCATGGCCGCATCGAGGGCGGCGGCATCGGTGCATTGAAAGATATATCCCCGGGCCTGAGCCTCACGCAGGAAAGGGCTGCGGAAGTCGGAAGCGCCGGTCTCACTCTGGCTCATTGTCGGTCCTTAATCCCGGTTCCGGCGGGAATGCCGGAGAGCAGGGTCTTGCTCTGAATACTGATGTTGGTGCCGGATATATGCGGCAGCTTTTATTGAATAGCCGGGAATGGAGCCGGATATAAGACTCTGTTTGGAAATTCAGGAGCACGTCTGTCTTACCAGACTTTGCTGCCACAGATTGGGACTGCGGTTCTGAGTCTGCGCCCATGTGGATGTCTGCAAACAGATGCTGTTGATCGCAGTGTCGTAAACCTGTGTTCCACCCGCGTATGGTGCATCCCGTGAAAATTCCGCTTCATGATTATATGTCCCGCGGGGGAGCAAGGCGTCGCTTTTGAAGAAACGTGTTTATAAATGAGTCACAGGCATCATCTGTGGTTGCCTGCGGGCAGATCCTGAGGGATCGTTTCAGAATTGTATCATTTGGGAGATGGCTGGGCTTATGAAATGGCTTCTGATCGCGATGTTGTTTGTGGGGCTGGCGCCAGAAGCAGCCTTGGCCGGAGCGGCCTGTCATATTCAGCCGGGGCATGGTGGCATGATCATCCGGACGACGGTTCTGGAGCCGGATCGTGCGGTGAAGGATGATGAAGTCCTGATCGGCATTGATGGAAAGATTGCCTGCGTCGGGAAGGCGTGTCGCAAGCTGGCTCCGGAGGCAACGCTCCTTTCCTGTCCTGATGCGGTGTTGTCGCCGGGTTTCATCAATACACATGACCATATTGATTTCGGCCATATTGCCCCGCGCCCTGATAGCGGTGAGCGGTATGAGCATCGTCATGAATGGCGCAAGGGACTGGATGGCCATCGTCTGGCGCAGACCTTTGTTGCCGATCGGGATCCCGCGGTGATTGCCTGGAACGAGTTGCGCTTTCTGGTTGGAGGAACGACCTCGACTGTTGGAGAAAGCTGGGCCCCAGGATTAATGCGCAATCTTGATTTTCAGGATGGTCTTGAAGGCCTCACGATTCATCCGGTGACTTATAAGGTTTTTCCTCTTGATGACTCGTCTGGCATCATGCGGACATCTGATTGCGATTATGGTGAGCACCCAACGACGCGTGAGCAGGTCAGTGGCACGAGTGCCTTTCTGGCGCATGTTGCGGAAGGACGGGATGAGGCTGCGCGGAATGAATTTCGTTGCGAGAGTTCCGGTTCCTATGATGTGACATCTCGCCCTGATGGAAGCGGGATCAGTCATGACTGGATCATGCCGCAGGCCGCGTTGATCCACGCTGTTGGCTTGACGGGTGAAGATATGGATCTCGTCGCGGAACGTCATGCAAAACTGGTCTGGTCACCACGAAGCAACCTGTCCCTTTATGGCAGGACACTCGATATTCTGGGTGCTGAACAGAGAGGCATTACAGTGGCGCTCAGTTCAGACTGGCTGCCTTCAGGTTCCATGAGTCTGAATCGCGAGCTGGCTTGTGCGGTTCATTACAATCATGAGCATCTTAATGATGCATTGAGTGATCGTGACCTGTGGAAGATGGTGACGATCAACGCGGCAAAGGTTGCGGGCGCTGACAAGCAGATCGGCAGTATCGAGGTTGGTAAGGCCGCGGATCTTGTTCTGTTTTCAGATCCGCATCATCAGGCCGAGCATGCGGTGGTGCGTGCGGGGACGAACGACGTCATGCTTGTCATGCGGGGTGGTGTTGTCCTGCTGGGTCTTCCGGAGATCGTTGATATTGTCAGGCCGGGTTGCGAGGCTCTCGATGTTGGTGGTGAGACGAGAGCTTTATGTCCGGAGGGTAGAGGACGTCCGGATGCGGTGACGCTGGAAGCCTATGCCTGGGAAAGGGGGTTATATCCAATTGCGTTTTCCGGAACACCTGAGAACGAACCTGTGTGTGAAGTGACACCATAGCCTGGATCGGGGTGGAGTCATTCTGACAGGAAGGGATTCTGCCCGATGATCTCTCTCAGTATTTAGAGCTCTGCCTGTGCGTCAGGCTTTCTGTTTCTGACGCATGGGTTTTCATGCGGGGATATGGCCGTCTGATCGGGATTTGTTCTGATGCCGTTCAACATCATTCAGACGTGTGTAATCTACGGCGATCAGACCGTCGGGACGTTCCATGAGAATATCCACAAATCTGTGGTGGTGGTGAATTCTGTCGAAACTATAGACCATTCTTGCGGATACGGTTTGTCCAAGCGCTTCATCCGTTCCGGTGACCGTTATCATGATTTCAGCTTCTTCCGCAGACAGTTCGTCGATTGTTTTGTTATGAAGCGGACTTTTCTCGTCAATGATATGCGCGGTTGTGAAAGAAAATCGTAAGGTAGGGATTTCATCCTGAATCAGGTTCAGACGATCGAAGCAGCGTATAGGGTGTCCAGTTTCTGTGATGATCAGGCGGGAAAGGGAAAGCTCTATCTCTACCAAAAGAATATCGCTGATACGCTGATTGGCCATGCGGATGCTGAGCACAGGCACTCCCCCGCTGGTGTCGATGACCGCCTTGTCGGAAAACAGGATACGGGCCGTGGGCCGGGAAAATCGGGCAAACACAACGCCTGTCGCCAGGGCAGTCAGCATCATTCCGATGAAAACTTCGCATGTGGCAATCATGTTTGCATGAATGCCAACGGGAGACATGCTGCCGTAACCAACGGTTGAAAGCGTCTGCACACTGAAAAAAAATAGTGACAGGAAGACATGTTTACCGGCTGCTGAGATCTGACCGGGAACGAGGGCATATAGAAGGGCAAAAACTGTATTGATGGCGATATAGGCGGCGATGGAGACTGAGAAAAAGACAGGCCATGATACAGTCAGGGCATGGTGATAGAGATCTTTCCAGAATCTGTCGCGGATACCGACCCGGACGACTTCCTGATGTGATTTCGTTTCAAAAATCCGGTGATGGTGGAGTCGTTTCGCTACGTCATGTGATAGATGATGAGAAAAACTTACATAATTTTCGTTATTTTTCTTTTTGAAAGAACGGATTTTCTTTTGATTTTCCGACATCAGCGGGCTCCGGATTTTCTATTCATGACACATTTGGGGTTCTGTTCTGTGGGCTGGTTATATGTGTGCGTTTCATAAGGTGTTAGATCGAAAAGTGTATTATTATAATTCGAAAGATTTTTAATTCTTATGCCCTTGGCGTCTTAACCGCGAGGGAGGCGGATGATAAAGCAGGCTCCAAGAATCTGCCCATCCGGGGACATGCGATTTTCAGCGGTGATCGTGCCGCGAAGAGCCTGAATGATCTGGCGGCTGATCGACAGTCCAAGACCGGAATGCTGTCCGAAATTCTCGCTTTTGGGGCGCTCGGAATAGAAGCGGTCGAAAATGGATTCCAGCTTGCCTTCGGGAATCCCCGGTCCTTCGTCCGAAACCGATATGACCGTCATCTGTGCGTTCGCATGTGCTTCCATCAGAATGTGACCATTCTGGGGGGAGAATGAAATGGCATTGCCGATGAGGTTGCGAAGGACCTGCACCAGACGATCTTCCACAGCCAGAGCAATCAGCGGGTGTTGTTCCGTATCATCAGTGATCGAGACCATGATTTCCGGGTCGTTGTCACGGCGCGTGGTCTGATGGATTTCTGCCAGTAGAGTGAGCAGTGGGGCGACCTGAATCTGATCAGGCCGCGCACGGGACATTTCTGCGTCCAGACGGCTGGCATCGGAAATGTCGGTGATCAGGCGATCAAGCCTGCGCACGTCATTGCTGATGATGGAAAGCAGATGACGCTGGCGATCTGGGGCCTGTATGCGTGGCAGTGTCTCGATGGCTGATCTGATGGATGAGAGCGGATTCTTGATTTCGTGGGCAACATCTGCTGCGAAACGTTCTGTTGCATCCATGCGCAGCCAGAGTGCCTGTGAACTGTCCTGTAAGGCACGGGCCAGGGTGCCGATTTCATCTCCCCTGACCAGAAGACGTGTGGGAACAGTTCCATCACGTCCGATCGTTTCCTGCATGACACGTGCGGAGGATGCCAGGCGGAGGAGCGGGCGGGCGATGGTAAGCGAGAGATACCATGACAGCAGAATGGTGATGAGCAACGCGAGGAGAAACAGGGAGAAGATGGATTCCCTGATATCATAAAGCGACTGGTCGATTGCTTTCCCGGTGCGCGTCAATTGAATGACACCGATGGTTTGTCCTTCATGGACAATCGGCTCCGCGACCGTGACGACAAGTGTCCCATTTATGGTGCGGCGAATATAGGGGGCAGTTTCCGCGGTCTCATGATCCTCATGCTGGCCCGGGGGATGGGAAGAGCGTTCCTGGAATTTCACGCTCGTTGCGGCATCCCCGAGAAGAGAGGAAAAAAATCCTTCCAGAGCACCGCGTGAGAAGGGGACTGCATCCTGTTCATCAGGAGGCAGGGGAGGGCTGGAAGGACCGAGATGACGAAGCTTTTCTTCGCGGCTGTCTGCGACCAGTTGGCCATCGGGGGCATAGATGCGGGCATCGGCGCCAGGGGAGGGCTCACTCAGTCTTAACAGCAGCGGCGGAACAAGAGTCGGGTCCAGCGCATAATGACGTGCATCCGGCCGCCCTTTGGCGGTGATGGCGCTTTGCCCCAGTGCGCCGGCATAGATTTTGGCCTGCTCACGCAGTGCGCTGACTTCGGCGGAAAGCAGACTGTCACGGAATTGATTGAGGAACAGCAGGGTGAAGGCCAGCACGATCAAGGGAAGCGTGTTGACCATCAGGATGCGACGCATCAGCGGAGAAATAAGCCGATTGTCGACTGGTTCCGTCAGTGAGCGGGTACGATGCAGCATACGGCGCAGGATAACGAACATCGCACGCAGTCTGTGGCCGCGTGTGCCGGATTTTGTATCGGATGCTGGTCCGCCGCCCTGTGCCGTACTGTTCACCTTACGGCGCCGTTTTCAGTTTTCCCTGTAGCGGTAACCGATACCGTACAGCGTTTCGATCTGATTGAATTCCTCATCCACCTGTCGGAATTTTTTGCGGACTCTCTTGATGTGGCTGTCGATTGTCCTGTCATCGACATAGATGGAATCCCCGTAAGCCGTATCGATAAGCTGATCTCTGGATTTCACCATGCCCGGACGCATGGCGAGGGCTTTCACAAGCAGAAATTCCGTAACGGTCAGAGGAACCTCGGTGTCACGCCAAAGGCAACGATGGCGCTGCTCGTCGAGTGACAACAGGCCTCGTGTCAGCGTGGCGGAGATATTTTCTCCCGCAGCTTCTGCCCGGCTGACTTCATTGCGGCGAAGGAGTGCTCGGATACGTTCCAGAAGCAGGCGCTGCGAGAAAGGCTTGGTGATGTAATCGTCCGCGCCAAGACGAAGTCCCATCAGCTGATCGACTTCCTCGTCTTTCGAAGAAAGAAAAATGACCGGCAGGCTGGAGCGGGCGCGCAGTTTCTGCAGAAGTTCCATGCCGTCCATGCGTGGCATCTTGACATCGAGCACTGCAAGATCGACCGGGCGGCTGACCAGCCCCTGAAGGGCCTGTTCGCCATCGGTATAGGTATGTACCTGATATCCCTCGGCTTCCAACGTCATCTGAACGGACGTCAGAATGTTTCGATCATCATCAACCAGTGCAATCGTCTGCTTCGCTGTGTCGCTCAAGACACCCTTCTCCTCAGGATTTCGTAGGGTTTGATAATCCCAGTTGCAGGGGAATGACCAGAGGAGAAGATTTTCCGGTGCATTCGATCTTGTCGCGTTCGTTCGCTCTGCTTACTTCTTGCACATGACCAACGATACAGATTCCCATAATCCGGATGCGTCGGCGGAGCCGAGCGTTTCCGGTTCAGTTCCACAGGATGCAGAGGCAACCGTGAATGAAACCCATGCCGGTTCCGGCAGCGCGGCAGAGGATGGTGCCAGTCGCCTTGCGGAACTAGAGGGCCTTCTGGCCGAAGCCCATGACAAATGGGTGCGTTCAGAGGCCGAGATGCAGAACCTGCGTGCCCGCACCAAGCGTGAGGTCGAGGATGCGCGTCAGTATGCCGTGCAGAAATTCGCCCGCGACACGGTTGAGGCGGCGGAAAATCTGCGCCGTGCGCTGAGCAGCATTCCGGCCAAGGCCGAAGGTGAGAACGATCTGGTGACGAAGATCCGTGAAGGGATCGAAGGCACAGAGCGTTCATTCCTTTCCATTCTGGAACGGCATGGCGTGGTTGCGCATGATGCTGCGGGTCAGCCGTTTGATGCAAATCTGCATCAGGCAATGGCGGAGCAGCCCAGCACCGAACATGAACACGGCACCGTCATTCAGGCCTGGACACCGGCATGGACGCTGCACGGCCGTCTTCTGAAACCGGCCATGGTTGTCGTCGCAAAAAATGAAGGTGGTGCGACGGCGGAAGAGCCGAAGGGCTGAGGATTACGTTCCTGATCCAGCCGGTCATTCGATTGGATCAGGAAAGCTCGGCTCCCTCTTGAAACAGAGAGAGTCCGGGCCTACATCCGAAAGATCAGAGGCTGATGCAGTGTGGAAATCCACAGGCCCGGCCTCGGAATACGAACGATAGGGTTTTTTCTGGTGCTTCGGGCCGGAACAAGCCGCTGAAAGGGGTTCATATATGAGTAAAGTTATTGGTATCGACCTCGGTACAACAAATTCCTGCGTTGCGATCCGCGAAGGTAACGAGAACCGCGTTATCGAAAACAGCGAAGGCGCACGCACAACACCGTCGATGGTGGCGTTTACCGAAAATGGTGAAATGCTGGTTGGTCAGGCTGCAAAGCGTCAGGCCGTCACCAACCCGACGAACACGCTTTATGCTGTAAAGCGTCTGATCGGTCGTCGTTTTGACGATGCGACCGTCCAGAAAGATAAGGGTCTTGTGCCTTATTCCATCGTGAAGGGCGACAACGGCGACGCATGGGTTGAGGCACGCGGCAAAAAATACGCGCCTTCCCAGATCGCTGCATTCGTTCTTGGCAAGATGAAAGAAACGGCCGAATCCTATCTGGGTGAAGCGGTCACACAGGCTGTGATTACCGTTCCGGCCTACTTCAACGATGCCCAGCGTCAGGCAACGAAGGACGCCGGCAAGATCGCCGGACTCGAAGTCCTCCGCATCATCAACGAGCCGACAGCTGCAGCTCTGGCCTATGGCCTTGAGAAAAAGAATGACGGCACTGTCGCGGTCTATGACCTTGGTGGTGGCACGTTCGACGTTTCCGTTCTGGAAATTTCCGACGGCGTGATCGAAGTGAAGTCCACGAACGGTGACACGTTCCTTGGCGGTGAAGATTTCGACAACCGGATCATTGATTTCCTGGCTGACGAGTTCAAGCGTGATCAGGGCATCGACCTGAAGAATGACAAGCTTGCTCTTCAGCGTCTGAAGGAAGCTGCTGAAAAGGCAAAGATCGAGCTGTCTTCTTCGCGTGAGACCGAGATCAACCTGCCGTTTATCACTGCCGATGCTTCCGGTCCGAAGCATCTTGTCCTGAAGCTGACCCGTGCCAAGCTGGAAAGCCTGGTTGACGATCTGATCGCCCGCACGCTGGAGCCCTGTAAGGCTGCTCTGAAAGATGCAGGTCTTGCTGCTTCCGGTATCGACGAGGTTATCCTTGTCGGCGGTATGACCCGCATGCCGAAGGTGATCGAGGCCGTTAAGGAATTCTTCGGCAAGGATCCTGCACGTAACGTCAATCCTGATGAAGTTGTCGCCATTGGTGCCGCGGTTCAGGGTGCGGTGCTGAAGGGTGATGTCAAGGACGTCCTTCTGCTCGATGTGACGCCGCTGTCACTTGGTATCGAGACGCTGGGTGGTGTCTTCACACGTCTGATCGATCGCAACACGACGATCCCGACCAAGAAGAGCCAGACCTTCTCGACCGCTGAAGACAACCAGCCTGCTGTGACCATCAAGGTCTATCAGGGTGAGCGCGAAATGGCGGCTGACAACAAGCTGCTTGGTAATTTCGATCTGACCGGCATTGCTCCCGCTCCGCGTGGCGTGCCGCAGATCGAGGTGACTTTCGATATCGACGCCAACGGCATCGTGTCGGTTTCAGCCAAGGACAAGGCGACGAACAAGGAGCAGCAGATCCGCATTCAGGCTTCTGGTGGTCTTTCAGACTCTGACATTGAGCAGATGGTGAAGGATGCCGAGGCAAATGCAGCGGCTGACAAGGCGAAGCGCGAACTGGTTGAAGTTCGTAACAGCGCTGAATCTCTGGTGCATCAGGTCGAGAAGTCCCTGTCAGAATCCGGTGACAAGGTTCCGGCGGCTGACAAGACGGAAGCGGAAGCTGCTATTGCCGCAGTGAAGACCGCTCTTGAAGGCACGGATCCGGAAGCTGTCAAATCAGCTTCAGAGCGCCTGACGCAGGCTGCGATGAAGATTGGTGAGGCCGTTTACAAGGCTGAGCAGTCATCCGAAGGCGCTGCTGAGAGCAAGCCTGCTGATGAAGGCGTTGTCGATGCCGACTTCGAGGATGTCAGCGACAAGAAATCCTGAGGGTCGTTCTCCGGACAACAGCCGGACCTTCATGGTCCGGCAACCTTGCCTCGGCGTGTTCCTGAACATGCGTGCGGCAGAGAGGCGCCCTGTTCAACATGAACATGGGCGCGTTTCTTTTTCTGTTCCTTTGATAGATATAGTGTTTCGTTTGAGTGCTCCGCGAGGAAAAGCGAGTGCCTGAAAACGGACTTCGAGAGGACCTTGATGGTTACCAAGCTTGATTATTATGCCGTTCTGGAAGTCACCCGAGAGGTGTCGGCGGATGAACTGAAAAAGGCGTATCGCAAGCAGGCCATGAAATATCATCCGGATCGCAATCCGGGTGATGAGGCTGCGGAAGCAAAATTCAAGGAAGTCAACGAAGCTTATGACATCCTGAAAGATGATCAGAAGCGCGCCGCCTATGATCGCTTCGGTCATGCCGCCTTTGAAGGTGGTGGCGGTGGTCCGGGTGGTTTTGATTTTGGCGGCGGCGGATTTGGCGGCGGTGGTCTGGGCGACATCTTTGAACAGATGTTCGGCGACATGATGGGCGGTGGTCGTGGTGGCCGCGGCGGTCGTCGTGGCGGCGCAGATGTCCAGACACAGGTCCAGATCACACTGTCCGAGGCATTTGCAGGCACGACCAAGACGATCACCGTCGCGACACGCGTCGTTTGCGAATCATGTGAAGGCACTGGTTCCGCGGACAAGGCGGCGGGTGTTGAAACCTGCCCAAGCTGTCATGGGCAGGGCAAAGTAAGGGCGCAACAGGGTTTCTTCGTTGTCGAGCGTCCATGTCCGACCTGTAACGGTGCCGGTCGCGTCGTGAAGAATTCCTGCAAGGCCTGCCGTGGTGTCGGCACAATCCAGAAGTCCAAGACGCTGGAAGTGCAGATTCCCGCAGGCGTCGAAGACGGCACACGGATACGCCTGAGTGGTGAAGGAGAGGCAGGAGCAAGTGGAGCGCCAGCCGGTGATCTCTATGTGCATGTTGCTGTTGAAGAGAATGAACTGTTTGAACGCAACGGGTCCAATATTTATTGCCGCGTGCCATTGCGGATGGCACAGGCCGCATTGGGCACGGAGATAGAGGTTCCGGTCGTTGATGGCGGTCGCGCAAAGGTAAAAATTCCAGCCGGCACGCAGACAGGCGAGCATTTCCGTTTACGTGGCAAGGGCTTCTCTGTGCTGAGATCTTCGGCGCGGGGGGATATGTATATTCAGGTGACTGTTGAAACGCCGCAGAAACTGACGAAGCGGCAGCGTGAGCTTCTGGAGGAATTCGAGAAAGAAGCAGGTGGCGATGCCGGAGGCAGCCCTGAACACGCAGGTTTCTTCAGTCGCGTGAAAGACTTTTTTGAAGGCAGATAAATTCACCTTCTATATTTTTAAGGAAATCTCCTGATTTTATCGGGTGATTTCCTTCCATGTGCACAGCCCTGCGCAGACGTCCAGTCAGCGCAGGGCTGTGACATATATGAGCCATATTTGCCTGTGATAAACACGGCATACCAATATTGTTTCTGAGGGTAATATGTTTTCAAAGACTCTTTCAGCCGCAGCTTTCCTGTCCGTCATCAGCCTGGCTTCAGTCGCACATGCTGATTGCAGCAAAAGCTCCGGCAGCCAGGGGCTGCTGGGAGGCGTCGTGCAGCGCGAAAATTGCCTGAGTGATAAAACGCAGAAACTTCAGAACAAGATGACCGCCAAGCAAAGCGCTCTGGAGAAAACACGCGACAGCTACATGAATGCTCCGGCAGACGCCGAGCAGAAGCTCAACAGCAAACTGTCTTCCGCAAAAGAAAATGCCGAGAATAAACTCGCATCAAAGGTGGCTTCCAGCCAGAGCGGCCTGACTTCAGGTGCGGAAAAGCTTGAGAGCGCACGTGAAAACACGGTGGGTCAGGTCAACAACGTCAAAAACGGCTTGCAGCAGGACAAGACCCAGTTGAAGTCGCTGGGCAGCCAGACGCGCAGCGCAGCTGGTGGGCTTCTGGGAAACAGCGGACTCTGAGTGTCCAGGCCCGGTTCAGATCGGGCCTTACCATCGTCTCCGTGCGGGAAATGTTGCGGGGCAGCAGTGTCTGCTTGTCCGTTGAACATTGCGGAGCAGAGATGAGGCATCATATAGCGATAGCGTTATGACCTCATCTGATCCCGGTTTTTCCGTCAATATTCCTGACCTGCCAGTACGGCATGTTCTGCCTGAACTGCTGCGGAAGCTGGGAACGGGAATACGCAACCTGATTCTGGTTGCACCTCCGGGGGGAGGGAAGACAACACTGGTCCCCCTTGCTCTTCTCGATGCAGAATGGCGGCAGATGTCCGGACGGATCATCATGCTGGAGCCACGCCGTCTGGCGGCCCGTGCTGCGGCGCAGCGAATGGCCGCATTGCTGGATGAACCTGTTGGTCAAAGGGTTGGTTTCCGGACGCGTTTGGAAAGCGTGGTGTCGGACCAGACCAGAATAGAGGTAGTGACGGAAGGGCTCTTTCTACGGCGCCTTTTGAGCGACCCGACACTTGATGATGTGTCCTGCGTCCTTTTCGATGAAATCCACGAACGTTCTCTTGATGCCGATCTTGCCCTTGCCCTGACGCTCGATCTGCAACGGGTGTTGCGCCCCGATCTTCGCCTGATTGCCATGTCTGCCACGGCCGATGCTGCCCGTCTGACGGAGTTGATGGGAGCGGAACTTCTGGAAAGTGAGGGACGCCAGTATCCTGTTGATGTCTGCCATGTGAAACGGGACCTGCTGAACCCTCGCGATTTGCCATCAGCGATGGCTTCTGCCGTGCGCGAGTCGTTGCAGCATGATCAGGGGGATATTCTGGCGTTTCTTCCCGGCACGGGAGAGATCAGGCGCACGGCGCAGGAGCTGGGTCATATTCCCGGTGTTGAGATTCTGCCTCTGCACGGAGAATTGCCGCCGGGAGAGCAGGCCCGCGTGCTGACACCGGCTCAGGACGGGCGCCGACGCGTTATTCTTTCGACCTCGATTGCCGAAACTTCCCTTACGGTTCCGGGGGTGAGGGTTGTCATTGATGGCGGTTTCCGGCGCGTGCCTCGCTTTGATCCCGGAGCAGGTCTGTCGCGTCTGGAGACGGTCCGGATTTCGCGTGCTGCCGCGATCCAGCGTTCTGGACGTGCCGGGCGAGAGGCGCCGGGGCGTTCTGTGCGTTTGTGGACGGAAGCAACACAGCGTGGACTGGCGTTGCATGACAAGGCCGAAATTCTGGATGCGGATTTGTCAGGATGCGTTCTGACACTGGCGTTGTGGCGAGGAATGATGGGGGATTCCAGCCCCACACCAATTCTGCCGGATGAAGCTCCGGCTGGAGCGATGGCTGCCGCACGGGAACTGCTCGCGATGCTTGGCGCCCTGGATGACAATGGGCATCCAACGGCATTGGGCGAGAAAATGTCGATGATGGGCACTCATCCACGTCTGGCGGCCATGATGCTGGCAGCGCGAACCCGCGGTGAGGCAGCATTGGCGGCTGATCTTGCGGCCTTGCTGGAGGAGCGTGATCCCTTGCGTCCTCGTCCATCGCGAGATGGGCGTGCGTTTGTACCGCCTGCCGACGTGTCCCTGCGTCTTGATCTGATTGCAGGGGGGGATCACCCGGGTGCGGATCGTGGTGCAGTGTCGCGCATTCGTCAGGCAGCGGCGCAGTTTCGCCGACGTTTAAAAGTGCCCGCCGGAACGCTTCATGAAGGAGATCCTGCTGCGCTGATTGCGGCAGGGTTTCCTGATCGCGTGGCCCAGGGACGTGGAGACATCGGATCCTATCGTCTTGCGGGTGGAGGATCGGCACGGCTTGCACGGGATGACAGGTTGAGTGACTGCAAGCTGCTGGCCGTGGCTGCATTATTTGTTCGCAAGGCTGCGGAAATCCGTCTGGCGGCGCCTCTCGATTCTGATGCTTTGCCCGCAGCCTTGCTGGAGCGAGCGAAAGAGCAGGTGGAAACGGCACTGGATCCGGTGACCGGCGCGGTCATTGCACGTCGTCGCCTGCGCATTGGTACGCTGATCCTGAGAGATCGCTCCGAAACAGTCTCCCCGGAAGACGCGGGCAAGCTTCTGATCGCTCAGGCAGCGATGAATCCTGAATCAGCCCTGAACTGGACGGATGCTGCGCGGCAGTTACAGTCACGTATCAAAATTGCGCGCGAGACACTGGGTTATAGCGATCTGCCGGATCTGTCCGATGAAGCCCTGAAAGCCGATATGGAGGAATGGCTTCTGCCATGGTTGAATGGCGTGACAAGATTTTCAGCATTGAAAGAGTTGGATCTTGCGGCGATTCTGGCCGCACGTTTGGATTATGGCCAGAAAACGCGTCTTGATGCTGACCTGCCGCCTGTGTTGAAGCTGAAAGGTGGGTCTGCTCCTGTGAATTATATGGAGCCGGTTCCAGTGGCGCAGGCGCGGGCGCAGGTTTTTTACGGCACTGTAGAGACACCCATTCTGGCCCGGGGGCGCGTACCGTTACGTTTTGCACTGCTTTCTCCCGCCGGTCGCCCTCAGGCGATTACGGCCGATCTTGCTGGATTTTGGATAACGGGCTGGCCCGATATGAGGCGCGATATGAGGGGGCGCTATCCACGGCATGACTGGCCGGAAAATCCGGCCGAGGCCGAGCCGCTTATTCGGAAAAATACATCCGGACCATTGCGTTGATGGTTTCTTTCTGGTGACATGAAACATACCATGAACAAATCGTTTCAGATTTTGTCCGCCATCTGTCTTGTCATGTTAGCCGCCGCCGGATGGTTTGCTGCGCTGAAAGGCACAGTGCGTGCACCTGTGCCCATGCCGACGCGCATATTGGTCAGCGGTCTTCCCGTAACTTTTGCGCCGCTTGTGCGACGGGTCGAACCCGCTGTGGTGAATATTGCTGTTACGCGTGAGGTCGATCCAAAATCAGGTCGTCGGATTCATGTGCCTCCGGGCGTGAATGGGACACCGCTGGAAAAACGTCTGCGCGAGCGGATGCGTGCGCACGGGAAGGAAATCCTTGGCGCTGGTTCCGGATTTATTGTGGATCCATCAGGGTTTATTGTGACCAGCAGGCACGTCATTGGTGATGCCAGTGATATTTCCGTATCGCTTGCCGATGGGCGGGAGTTGCCTGCCCGTGTGATAGGAAGTGACGATCTTACGGATATTGCGCTCATCAAGGTGGAGAGCCCTGCACCACTTCCCTGTATCCGATGGGGTGACAGCCGGAAGGTGCTGGTGGGGGACTGGGTTCTTGCCGCCGGCAATCCTTATGGTCTGGGTCTTTCGGTAACTGCAGGTATTATCTCTGCCCGTGGGCGTGACATTGGTGTCGGGCCGTTTGATGATTTTCTACAACTCGATGCCCCGATGAATCCGGGCAATTCGGGTGGTCCCAGCTTCAATATGGCGGGAGAAGTGATCGCGTTGAACACGGCCTTTGTCTCTCCCACCGGTGGTTCCGTGGGGCTTGGCTTTTCGATGCCGGCAGCTTTGGTGCGCCCGGTAGCGGAAGCATTGCAGAGAGATGGACACATTGATCGCGGCTGGTTGGGTCTGACACTGGAAGATGTCGGCGGGCAGGAAGGTGCGCGCATCACGAGTGTTGATAAGGATGGTCCGGCACAGAAGGTTGGTCTGCAAAAAGGTGATTTCGTTATTTCATTTTCGGAAAGTCATGTTGCAAATGCACGCGGCTTGATGCGGGCCGTTGCTGCGGTGAAGGCTGGGGCCGAGGTCCCGCTTATCGCTCGCCGAAATCAGAAGACGCTCAATTTTCAGGTGATGGTTGGTCATCGCCCGGTAGATGAGGTTCAGGAAGCTGACGATGACGAAGCATCCGACGACGATTGATCATGATCGTTCGTCGGAATGGTTCGGCTTTATGTCAGGCAATCACCCGAAAGAAACGTTCAGGGCGCGTCCTGCAAGAATGTGAACATGGTAATGTGGCACTTCCTGTCCTGAATCCGGACCGGCATTTGTGACCAGACGATAGCCGGACGCGACCACGCCGAATTCCGTGGCTATCTGGCCGATGGCGCGTGTGAAGCCCTCTATTTCCTCGGATGAAGCTTTCGCGCTGAAATCAGCGAATGAAACGTAAGGCTTTTTTGGAATGACCAGAAGATGCAGGGGCGCCTTGGGGTTGATATCGTGGAAGGCCAGCACCCATTCATTTTCGAAGGCTTTCCGACAGGGGATTTCGCCACGCAGGATGCGGGCGAAAATATTATTGTCGTCGTAAGCAGGAATTGAAGTTTCGGTCACTGTGTCTGTTCCTTCAGGCCTGGGGCGGGCGTGATGCCTTTTCCTCAATGCCGCTGACGCCTTCGCGACGTTTCAGTTCGGCCCATATGTCTTCCGGCGTGATGCCTGCATCCACCCACATGACGATTAGATGGTAAAGCACGTCGGCGCTTTCTCCGATGAGTTCACGTGGTCGGCCGGCAACAGCTTCGATCAGACATTCGACTGCTTCTTCACCGAATTTCTGTGCGATCTTACGGGTGCCGCGAGAGAGGAGACGGGCTGAATGACTGATGCTGGGATCGCTGCCCCGGCGACTGAGCACGACTTCATGAAGATGATCAAGAATTGCGGCGCTGGCCGTGAAATCTGGCTGCAACGCGACATTCACGACGTTTTTCTTTTTGCTGCGTGCAGTGCTCGTGTTTTTGCTTTTCTTGTCGGAGACCGCACCGGTGCGCGCGGCTATTTTGCCGGAGTTTTTCTTGGATGAGGCGGAAGACGCGGAAGCGGTCTTTTTTCCGGGTCTTTCGGACGGTGCTTTGGGCATTGGTTTATCCGGTGCAGAAAAGGAAAGAATCAGGAAACGGGCGGGCGTGGAGGAACGGCTTCGGCGGGTCGAACGGGAAGCCCGGCATCCGCCAGCGCCTGACGGACTTGCGGAATGGTGAATGTTCCGAAATGGAACACGCTTGCGGCCAGAAGGCCAGTGGCTCCGGCCCGCGCACCCTCGACGAAATGTTCAAGAGTGCCGACGCCCCCTGATGCGACAACAGGTAGTCTTACAGATGAATTGACGGCGCGCAGCAAATCAAGGTCGAAACCGCTGCGTGTGCCATCGCGATCCATGGAGGTCAGCAGAATTTCACCCGCGCCACGTTCCGCGATTTCACGACACCAATCGAGAACATTGCGACCCGTCGGTGTTCGTCCCCCCTGTGTATAGACTTCCCAGCCACCCTTGCCATCGGACCGGGCATCAATGGCGACGACCACACACTGGCTGCCAAATTTCTCCGCGGCTTCATTGACCAGTTCGGGCCGTTTCACGGCAGCGGAATTCATGGCGCATTTGTCAGCACCGGCGAGAAGCAGGCGACGCATATCGTCTGTGGTTCGGACACCACCACCAACCGTCAGGGGCAGAAAAATCTTCTCCGCCGTGCGACTGACCACATCGAAAATCGTGTCACGATTCTCATGACTGGCGGTGATGTCGAGGAATGTCAGTTCATCTGCCCCGGCGGCATCATAGACAGCTGCCTGCTCCACCGGATCGCCGGCATCACGCAGGGAAACGAAGTTGACGCCTTTCACCACACGTCCATCCCGCACGTCGAGACAGGGAATGATCCTGAGCTTGAGCATCAGGCCAGAATCCTCAGGGCTGCGGCAGGAGAAATGCGTCCGTCATATAAGGCACGCCCAACCACCACGCCTTCGATGCCCGGTGCGTCATGGGTTGCGTCCTTCAGGGCCTGAAGATGTTCGGCCGAGCCGACACCACCACTGGCGATGACCGGAATGGAGACGGTGTTCGCCAATGTCCGGGTCTGCTCGATATCGAGACCTTCGAGCATTCCGTCCCGGGTGATTTCGGTGAAGATGATTGCCGCAACACCAGCATCCTGCATGCGCAGACCAAGTTCCGTTGCCTGCATGTCAGAAACTTCGGCCCAGCCTTCAGTGGCGACATGTCCGTTTCTGGCATCGATTCCGGCAACGATCTGGCCAGGGAAAGCTTTTGCAGCCTGACGGACCAGTTCCGGGTTCTTGACGGCAACAGAGCCGAGGATGACACGATTGACGCCAGCTTCCAGCCACGCAGCGATAGCGTCCATATCACGCAATCCGCCACCCAGCTGCACGGGGACGGAGGCATTTTCCAGAATGCGGCGAACAGCGTGGCTGTTTGCAGACTGTCCTGCGAAAGCGCCATTCAGATCCACAACATGCAGCCAGTTGAAGCCTGCATCACACCATGCACGGGCCTGCGCGCCGGGGTCATCAGAATAGACGGTGGCATCATCCATTTCGCCACGGCGAAGGCGGACGCAGGCACCATCCTTGAGATCGATGGCGGGATAGAGGGTGAGTGCGCGAGATGTCATGAAGCGACTTTTATCCTGCTCTGCATCGTGGGTGTTTGCCGGGTTTTCCACGACAGTGCGTGCATGGCCCTGAAGTTTGAGGGAGAAGAAATGCCCGCTGATGGTTTTGCCGGAAATCCGTGCATAATCAGGATGCATTCCCCAGCGATGGAAACCGACGCGATGGAAGAGACGGATCGCATCCTGCTGCGTGTCGCGGACATCGAGATTCAGAACCTGAAAACCCATGGCCCGTGCGCAGCCGATCACTTCCTGCAACAGCATCGTTCCCAGACCCTGTCTGCGGGCATAGGGC
>JAAYUA010000161.1 GCA_012517935.1 Acetobacter sp.
ACAATCGACCTGATGAGCCACCAAAACCAGATGTCGATACGGCAGGATTTTAACCTTTTATCGTTTCAGAATGTCTGATCTTCGCCCAACACAAAATGGAAGAGGTGCAATACCTCTGCATCCTCCTGATGACCTGTTGCTCTGACGCCTACATTGCGTAGCGTGAAGTATGCAGGACTTTCTTTGAAAAAATCATATCGATTTTCAGAAAATTCTTACGAAAACAGGGCATTCTCGCACCTATCAGCTTCCTGCCGAAAACACGTGATGGAGATTCTCAACATCATTTCGACTTCAAATACATACACCACATCCATACGCGGAACATATGTATAGTATATAATATTAATATATAAATAATCCCCAGAAAAATAAGAACTATACTTGATTAACTTTCAAGACTGTCTGATTTTCAAAGCCATGGTGAACGCTGAAAATTGAGTTCCGATGACGGCATAAAATATTTCAACAGGAATAAAATTTCAAAACACACTCAAAAATCAACAGAATATTAACAACAATAAAAATCTTACATCAGGAAATATCGTCACACTCCGAAACGGGAAAAGGCATCATGCCAGCACAACAAATATCTCCCTCCAGTCAAAAAACAACAATATCTCCCGACACCTCGCAAAATAGCCTGCATTCACTCTACGTCATTGCCTGGTTTCTCTGCGCACTCTTCTATTTTTACCAATATGCCATCCGTTCAGCACCCGGAATCATGCAAAATGAACTGACGGCCGCATGGGGCAACAGTCATCTGGGGTTGATGATCGCGTCCTATTACACATGCTATGCCCTCATGGCGCTTGTCGTCGGCGTGCTTCTTGACCGTTATGGTGCGCATTCCATCCTGCCCCCTTTCATTGCGGCAACCGGCATGGGCTGCCTCATTTTCGCACAGGGCAGCGCGATCGCAGGCATCGGCGGTTATATCATCCAGTCCATGGGTGCCATCGCAGCCTTTGTTGGTTCATCCTACGTCGCCGCCAGATATCTGCCAGCACGCACGCTGGCCCTGTTCATTGGCCTGACACAGTGCCTTGGAATGGCCGGAGCCGCCTTTGGTTCCAAACCGACACGCATCCTGATCGATCCGGCAAGCGCGTTCCACGTTTCATGGCAATATGTCTGGCTGGGCTTTGGCGTCATCGGACTCATACTCGCGGCTGCCGTCTGGGTGATCATGCCAAGAGATTCCGGCGACAGTGAACATCACCATGGCGATCTGAGTTTTGCCAACGTGATACGTCCCTTCAGGATTATCTTCTCCAACCCCCAAAGCTGGATTGCCGGTCTGATCGGAGGACTTCTGTTTGTCCCCACAACAATCGGAGCTCTGGGCTGGGGCGCATCCATGCTCAATAATGGCGAGCATACGAGCATGGCCTTCGCTGCATCGGATGTTTCCATGGTGCCAATCGGGTGGGTTATCGGCTGCCCCCTTCTGGGACAGATTTCCGATAAAATCGGTCGCCGCAAACCAGTCCTTATGGGAGGAGCAATCATCCTTCTGGCCTGCTGTCTCTGCGCCATCTATGTCCCGGTTGGTGTCATGCCGAAATATTTCATCGCCCTGCTCATGGGCATCTCTTCTGGCGCGGCAATGCTCCCTTTCTCCTCCATGAAGGAAGTCAATCCTCCTGAAGTCAAAGGATCTGCTGCGGGTGTCATGAATTTTCTGGTTTTCGGAACGACAGGCATCATGTCTCCTCTCGTTTCATTCCTGATTGGCAAGAACGACCATCCAGCCATGTCTGATTACCAGCATGCCTTTCTTCCCCTGGTCATCGGTGTTGTTGTGGCGATCATCCTGTCCTTTTTCCTGAAAGAAACCGGATGGGCCAAAACACACACGACACAAGCGCGTTAAATTCCCGGCGCAAATATACT
>JAAYUA010000162.1 GCA_012517935.1 Acetobacter sp.
CGAAGCGAAGATCGCAACGGTGCTCGACGAAGCGGCACGCGCTATCGAACAGGTCTGAGGACAGCGGCAGGAAGTATACCATGGACGACAGGATCAGGACGGTTCTTGATCTTTATCGCACCCGGATGCAGGAGGAGCGCATCCGCGCCCCGCGAAGAGCCGCCTGGCGGCCACGACCAATGCATGCGGGCGATCGGGGTCACCTGCTGAATATTCTGGCGTGTAGTCTCTTGGTCCCGACTATCCTCGAACTGGGCATATCCTTTGGCTGTTCCAGCATATGGCTTGCCGAGGAGGGCGCACAACAGGCGGAAAGATGATCATCACAGAAGTGTATGGCTAAAAGTCGGCCTATGTCCGCGATATGGCGAAAAAGGCCGGACTTGCTGACTGGATTGATTTCCGTGTCGGTGCGCTGTTTCTATGATCGGGGATTTCACACAGAAGATCGCTTTCGGTTTTGTCGATCTGTAGAGGGCCTCTGCGATCTCTGTCTTGAAGTGCTCTATTTACGCCTCAATCCATGGGTGATCGTTGTGGCGACAGCATGATCAGGCCGGGAACGGAGGATGTGAAGCGCTAAGGTGTCTCATCCGGGTGTTATCCAGCATGTCCAGTGTGCTTTTGTTGGTGGTTACGAGGATCGAGGTCAGTCGCTTCGAACCTTGAGGGGGACAGCATTAGACCTTTTTGCGACGATCACTGAAAACACACGGGCCAGGTGCGACCACGCCTGTCTGCTATCATAGGATTCCTTCGTGCAATCATCTTCCATGGCAGGGATGGCCTCTGCCTATAGCCCCTCGATACGCCTGCTTGTTTTTATTGGTCTCATGCTGACTATGGTCATGGGCGCGCTGGATCAGAGCATCGTCTCGACCGCCCTGCCGACCATTGTCAGCGACCTTGGTGGTCTGGCCCACATGTCATGGGTGGTGACGGCGTTCATGCTTACCTCCACCATCGCGACACCGATGTATGGCAAGCTGTCCGACATGTTCGGCCGTCGCCCATTGCTGGCGTTTAGCATTGGCTCCTTCTTGTGTGCCTCGCTCTTGTGCGGTCTGGCCCAGAGCATGTGGCAACTGATCCTGTTTCGCGCACTTCAGGGCGTGGGAGCAGGGGGGCTGATGACGCTGTCACAAACGGTGATTGGAGACATGGTGTCCCCTCAGCAACGGGGGCGTTACCAAGGATTGTTCACTGGCGCGTTCGCCGTTAGCAGCGTGACAGGACCATTCCTCGGCGGCGTGCTGACCAGCGCGCTGTCGTGGCGCTGGGTGTTTTTGGTCAATCTGCCGATCGGACTGCTCGCCTTCGGGCTGATCATGCTGAGTCTGCCCGTCGGCCGGAGAGAGACAAGACCGCAGATCGATTATCCTGGGGCTGCTTTGTTGAGTGTTGCGACGGCCGGCTTTCTGTTGCTGTTCAACTCGCTTGGCACGTCCCTGCCATGGACGTCGCCGCTTACATTCCTCCTGTTCGGTCTTACCGCGACACTGTTCCTGTTGTTCATCCGGCAGGAACGCCGGGCACCGGAACCGCTTATCAATCTGGACCTTCTGCGTATCCCGACTTTTTCCGTCTGCGTTAGTGCGACTGGCATTATGTCTTTTGCGATGATGGGGTCGATGATCTTCCTGCCTCTCTATTATCAGCTTGTCCTCGGAGAGACACCAGCAGCATCTGGTCTGATGATGCTGCCGCAGGTTGTTACGATGATGGTCAGTTCGGTGCTGGGAGGCTACATTTCGTCCAAAACCCAACGCTACACATTACTGCTCGTTATTGGGGTCGGTATCGAATTTACAGCACTGACTCTGATCGCGATGTGCGCGCATCATGGTGCACCTGCCGTGTTCTTCCTACTCAGTCTTGGCGCTCTGGGTGTTGGTATGGGGATCGCTATGCCCAATGCGACAGTGATGATTCAAAATTCCGTGCCGCCCGGCTCATTGGGTATCGCCACAGCGATGATGTCCTTTATCCGTTCATTGGGTGGGTCACTTGGTGTGGCGCTCTCGGGGGGAGTCATGGCGCTCACTCTGCAAAGCCGTCTTGGAGCACTTCCGGAAAAGGTCGATGTCTCGGACTTTCTGGCAAAAGGTATGGCTGCAATCCGCACACTTTCCCCTGTCATGCACAGTGAGGTGACGCAGGCCTACAAGGGTGCGATCAGCGCCAGCCTAAGCGTAAGCAGCAGTTTCATGTTCCTGGCGTTCCTGTTGATCGTCGGGTTGATGATGCGTCAGGTTTCTTTGCGAAAGAAAATGGATGAGTGAAGAGGGAAGTGTCCCACTGCGCTTGCTTATGAGCGCAAGGGCTACAGGCTGCCCACGCTCACGCGATCAGCTTCTTTCGCGATGTTAGGGTCGGATTTTATCTCAGTTCTGAAACGACCTTTGTGTCCAGCAGTAACATTAAGGAAAATCGACTGGGCGAAGCGTGATATTGGACCTGGAGCGGGTTGAACGCGACATCCGCCAGACCGGTTTCTTTTTGGATGCGTTGTCGGTACCCTCCATCCTTACGACCGGTGATCACATAGGGATTCCTCTTGATCCGGGGGGATGGTTTTAGCGGATAGACCGCTAGACTATATCTGCGCCACTCTCGCTGGCGGGAAGGGAAAGCCCCCGCCAAAGAAGAAGAACGTGCTCCCATTTCAGCTTCGGGATTTCGCGCAGCCGACAGTCGGTAAGCGCTAGCAGCTATAGCGTATGTTGCGGCCTCAGGTTCATCGATGGAACCGTCCAGTGCTCTGCCCAGCCGGGCATATTCGGCTTATGTCAGAAAATGAACTTGTAATGGTTTTGTGCCGTAAAATGCGGCGCAGGATAGAAGATTCCAACTTCCACGCTGTCCAAAAAAACAGGCTGCGGAGAAAGAACGGAATCTTAAAGATAGCCTCAAAAACCAGAGAATTTAGCCTTCATGCGCCGTGACATCGACATCCACGCCGACTTCGAGTGCAACCCACTGGCCTGTTGCCCAAGGACCGA
>JAAYUA010000163.1 GCA_012517935.1 Acetobacter sp.
AGTCTAATTAAATGTAATAACGTTGATTAAGCACAGCTAAACTCATGCTCGATTATTCCTCTCTCCATGCCATCGCCATGATCGCGCAAACCGGCAGCTTCGAGAAAGCAGCCCGGATATTGAACGTCACGCCCTCAGCCATCTCCCAGCGCGTGAAGCATCTGGAAGAGCGCCTTGGCACGGTTCTGATCGTGCGGGGCTCTCCCTGCACGGCAACACCTCAGGGAGAGTGGCTTTGCCGCCATATTGAGCGCGTCAGCATGCTGGAACAGGATCTGCTCAGCCACCTTCCGGGTCTGGCAGATCCTGATGGACCGCGTCGCAGGGTCACACTTCATGTCGCAACAAATGCAGACAGCCTTGCAACATGGTTCATCAAGGCAGTTTCCGCCTTCAGTAAAAACTCCGATTATCTTCTGAATATTGCCGTGGATGATCAGGACCATACGGCTCAATGGCTCAAGCGAGGGCGCGTACTCGCAGCCGTGACCTCCCTTGGAAAACCAGTGCAGGGATGCCATGTCACGCCTTTGGGTTCATTGCGTTATCTGGCCACAGCAAGCCCGGATTTTATGCGACGTCATTTCAGACAGGGCGTGACACTGGAAAACCTTGCCTCCGCACCAGCCCTGATCTTTGGCCAAAAAGATCGACTCCAGGATTTATGGATTCGTCAAACCCTGCAACAGGAAACAGACTACCCCACACACTGTCTGCCATCAGTGGAAAGCTTTGTGGAAGCCTGCCTTTCCGGAATGGGCTGGTGCATGAATCCCGAACCTCTGGTCAGAAAGCATCTCCAGCGTGGTGAACTGATCGAACTTGTCCCTGAAACATCACTTGATGTCGCCCTGTTCTGGCAAACCAATCGTCTAGCCTCTGAACGTCTGACGTCTCTGACCCAGAATATCGTGAAAGAGGCTTCAAAAGTCCTTCATCACAAAATCTGAACGCGTAACCGACTGAATCTCCACATCAAAATCCAGCGCACAATTCACATGTATGGAATTTCATCTGGGGTCATGTTGCAATAGATTATCAATTGCACTAAATGACAGAGCAGTCGAAAGCTGTTGAAGGCGAGTTCAATGATCGTCTGCTCGTGTAACGCCCTGTCGCACATCGATATTGAAACGGCAGTCAAGGACGGAGCCTGCCGCCCGTCAGAAATTTATGCATCACGCCGCTGCAAGGCACAGTGCGGCAACTGCGTTCCAGGAATTGTTTGTCTTTTGCGTGCAGCCTTAAAGCAGACGGAAGCGGCCGTCGATTACCACACGTCTATGGCGACACTCCCGACCAGTGAGCAGGCTATTCTCACAGCCTGAAGTCACGACCCATCCGAAGTGACTGCCCACAAACATAAGGTGCCGTGACCGCATTGGCGGAAACGACACCTGGAAATGCTACTTATTCCTGGTCTGGAGCAGCTTCAGCGTTCAGCTGGATGTAACGCTCGATTCCGATCTGGCGAATCAGGTCGAACTGGCGATCCAGATAATCCTCATGCTCTTCCTCGTTATCAAGAATCTTCAGAAGAAGGTCGCGAGAGACATAGTCACGCACGCTTTCACAATAAGCGATTCCTTCACGCAGATCTGCCAGAGCCTTTTCTTCAAGCTTCAGATCGCATTCCAGAATTTCCTTGACGTCCTGACCGATCAGAATCGTATTCAGACGCTGCACGTTCGGCAGACCACCAAGATAGAGAATGCGTTCAATCAGCCAGTCGGCATGGCGCATCTCTTCAATTGATTCTTCATATTCTTTTTTGCCCAGCTTCGTGACACCCCAGTGGCGCAGCGTGCGGGCAT
The DNA here is from genome assembly GCA_012517935.1 of Acetobacter sp. Taxonomy (GTDB): domain Bacteria; phylum Pseudomonadota; class Alphaproteobacteria; order Acetobacterales; family Acetobacteraceae; genus Acetobacter. The sequence goes on from JAAYUA010000163.1 coordinate 1,815, forward strand.
GCAGAAAATACTGATTGATTGCTGTCAGTTCATTGGTCAGCTGAATATTCAGATGTTCGATAACTTTCGGATCTTTAACAGCCATGGAACAGGCTCCTTCAAACGTATGATGTCATAAACTGCGTCACTATCTAACATCACAATCTTCAATTCTCAAATAAAAAACACAGCAATATCAAACGCATAATGATATAAATTATGATAATCACTCTAATCTGGAGAGATGAAAAACAAGAACCTTCTGATTTACATGAAGAATATTTTTATAAATGCGGCGCAGTCTTAACAAAAATACTCTTATTTCGCCTTCTTTTCCGTCAAACAGACCAGAAAAGCCAACAGTGGCAGCGCACAACCCAAGGCTGAAGCCAATCGCCATCCACTCGCCTGATAGGCCCATCCCCCCAAGGCTGATCCAATGGCCCCACCAACAAAAAAGATGGCCATATATAATCCGTTCAATCTGGCCCTCTGTTCAGGTGCCAGAACAAAGAGAACGCGCTGCCCCAGCACAAGATTGGCACTGGTCCCGACATCCACCAGCACCCCAGCCAAGGTCAGAACCGGCAGAAACCACGATTCCGGAACCACCCATGTTGCTGCGAATGCGCCGGCCGATAACAGCATCGCCATCAGAGAGGCCGCCTGTATGTTCCCCCTGTCAGCAAAACGCCCGGCCAATGGGGCGGCAACGGCGCCCGCCAGACCTATAATCGCGAAGAGTGCTATTTCTGCCTGAGAGAACTGAAAGCGTGGTCCCATCAGCATAAGCGGCGTCACAGTCCAGAAGAGACTGAACGCACCGAACATGCAGGCTTGATAAAAAGCGCGCCGCTGTAATGGTCTGGCATCAAGCAGCAGATGTAACATCGAAAAAAGAAGTTGCCCGTATCCCTGTTGCACCCCCGGTCGGCGTGACGGCAGGCAACGCGCCAGAATTACGGCAAGTCCAGCCATCAGAACCGCAGAAATCAGGAAAACACTTTTCCATGACAAAAACTGTGCAATCAGACTGGCAACGGGTCGGGCCATCATGATGCCCAGCATCAACCCGCTCATCACATTCCCGACCACTCGTCCGCGTGAAGCCTCGGGTGCAAGATGCGCTGCGAATGGCACCAGTATCTGGACGGCCACAGAGGCAAGACCGACCAGCCCCATTGTCATCAGAAAAAGGGACCCGCTCGTCACCGTGCCAGCAGCCACCAGAGCCACCGCAACGCCTCCGGTCATGGTCACAATAAGACGCCGGTTTTCCAGAAGATCAGCCAAGGGAACAATCAGCAACAGGCCCAGACAATAGCCGATCTGCGTGAATGTAACGATCAATCCATCCTGAGATGGAGGCAGTCTGAGCGCATCACCGATCAATCCGGCAAGAGGCTGCGCATAATAGAGATTTGCGACAATCAAACCGCAGGACGCAGCCATCAACCCCGTCAGGAATTGTGACATCCCGGCAGAAACTGCGGGGGAATCTTTCGAATGTGTCGCCTCAGACATGCAAGCTCTCCTCCAGCCCTCCTTTGCCAGAATTTCAGGAGGAAAGCATGAACATGTCTGCAAAAATCGATGGATTACGATTTTTTGAGAGGAAGATCTCCAGTCAGAAACTGTGCCTTGCCATAACCGAAGGACCAGTGCGGGTCCTGATTTTCTATCACGGAAATCATCACATCGGTCGAGAGAATACCGCATTCCTTCTCAAGACGTTCGACGAGCAGTTTATAAAACAGCTCGTAATTCTCAGCTCCACGTGGACGGCTGAACATCTGAAGCAACACCATTTTCTCAGTCCGGGGAATATCCAGGCCCGTATCTTCGAGAATCATACGCGATGGCTTATGCTCGGTCACAATCTGATAACGGTCTCCACGGGGCACCTGAAAGGCCTCAAGCATGGCCTCGTGTGCAGCATCGAGTAGCGTTTTGATATCAGCTTCACTACGACCTTCGTAGACATGGAAATGAAGCAAAGGCATTGGAATTTCTCCTGGTTCTGTTCAAGCCGTGGCGATTACGAGTTCACGCACGACACCGACCATGTCGCGGAGCTGCTCCGGCGTGGAGATGAACGGAGGTCCGAAAGAAATCGTATCCCCAGTGCAACGCAGAAGGAGACCGGCCTCCAGCCCGCGCTCAAAAATCTCCAGACCGCGTACACCCACACCTTCGGCCGAAGGTTTCAGATCAACCGCAGCCGTCAGCCCAATATTCCGGACATCGGAAACGCTATCGATCTCATCCAATGTGTGAATGGCTTCTTCCAGCACCGGCTCAAGCGCGAGAACCTTCGAAAACAGATTCTCTTCTTCCATGATATCCAGAACGACATGTCCGACCGCAGCCGCCAGAGGATGCCCGGAATAAGTATAGCCATGCGCGAACTCAATGGCGTTTTCCGGACCGGTCATGAAAGTGTTGTAGATTTCATCCGTCACGATCACACCGCCCATCGGAACGATGCCATTGGTCACAGCCTTGGCGAATGTGATCATATCGGGCTTCACCCCGAAACGCTGGGCCGCGAAACCATGTCCCATGCGCCCGAAACCAGTGATGACCTCATCAAAAATCAGGAGAATGCCATATTTCGTGCAAATCTCACGCAGGCGTTGCAGATATCCGACAGGAGGCACCAGAACGCCTGTGGAGCCCTGAACAGGCTCAACGATAACCGCTGCGATGGTGGAGGCATCATGCAGACCCACCAACCGTTCCAGATCATCTGCCCGTTCCGCGCCCCATTCCGGCTGACCTTTGGAAAAGGCCATCACGGAGGGGTCCCAGGTGTGGCGCAGATGATCGACGCCATTCATCATTCCTGCGGCGAACATTTTTCTGTTCGGCACGATGCCGCCAACAGACATGCCACCGAAGCCCACGCCGTGATATCCACGCTCACGGCCAATCATGCGGAAACGTCCGCCTTCTTTCCGAAGACGATGAAAACCCAGCGCGATTTTCAGAGCTGTATCCACCGCCTCTGATCCGGAATTCCCGAAGAAAACATGGTTCATGCCGTCCGGCGCCATATTGGCAATACGCTCAGCCAGACGCAGCGTGACAGGATTGGCCAACTGAAACGCAGGACTAAAGTCCAGGGTCTCGGCCTGCGTCTTCAATGCTTCCGCAATCCGGGGATTTCCATGCCCCAGAGGCGTACACCACAGACCAGACAGCGTATCGAAAAGCTGCTTGCCTTCGACCGTCTGATAATAGGTTCCCTTTGCAGACGCCATGATCCGGTAGTCCGGACGTTGCTTCACGCGCCTGTTCGCGGTGAAGGGCATCCAGAAGGCACCTTTTTTCAGAGCATCTGTGAAATCAAATTCGTTACTGAGCTTTGTCATGGACTCATTCCCGCATCGAAGGCGTTACATCAACGCAATGAATGATTTCTGACGATCTGTATATAGACAGTTCTCCGACGGAACGTCGAAACTGTACTTATCCTTTCACCATAACAGCACTCCGCATTCTATCTCTGAACAACCGGACGAATGGCGAAATGGCTCTGGATGCGGACAACTCCCGGAAGGCGTGACAGTTCCTCTTTGTGAATCCGCTCATAATCCGCCATGTCACGCGCTTCGACCCTTACGAGATAATCTGAATCTCCGGTCATGAGGTAACATTCCCTCACATCCGGGCAGAGTCTGATCCGCGCTTCAAAACGCCGCAGGGCTTCTTCGGTCAAACGTTCCAGAGTGAGATGCACAATAACCGTCATCATCCCTTCCGCCGAACGTTCATCGATCACAGCCCGGTAACCCCGGATAACCCCCTGTTCTTCCAGCATTCTGACCCGGCGCAGGCAGGCCGATGGTGACAGACCGACCTTCTCTGCCAGATCCGTGTTACTCATCCGGCCATCATGTCTGAGATTGCGAAGGATCGCCTCCGTGACCTTGTCGAACGTCATGAGTGAATTTTCTGCCTTTTCGTGAAATAATTCTCCATAATATTCCTATACTCTCGAATTTTATGCCACTGAATGACATGATATTTCATTCCGATATGGCATAGGATGCCAGCCATGACACCCCCGTTCCCCTCCGCCCCCCTCTGGCCTTCATCCCGCGCTGGAGCTGTCCTGACTGTCGATCTTCCTGCGATCGTCCGGAATTATCGCCTGCTGCAGGAACGCACGGGCCATGCGGAATGCGCGGCTGTCGTCAAAGCGGATGCTTATGGTCTGGGAGCGGACCGGGTCGCCAAAGCGCTGGAAAATGCCGGGGCACGGACATTCTGCGTGGCGCATGTGGATGAAGGCATCGCCCTCCGTCCGCATCTCGCACCAAATTCCCGTATTCTGGTCATGCACGGCCCGCGTCCTGACGCCGCTGCTGTCTGCATCGAATATGATCTCTGCCCCGTTTTGAATACGATGTCGCAGATCGAACATTGGCAGAACATAATAAGCAAATATCGCAATACACCCCCGGTCGCTCTCCAGATCGACAGTGGCATGTCACGATTTGGTTTGTCTGCCGAAGAAGTCAACAGAATATCTGAAACCCCATCCCTGCTGGATGGGCTTCAGATCTGCCTGATCATGAGCCATCTGGCCTGCGCCGATACACCTTCCAATCCTGCCAACGCAGCGCAACTCCAGCAATTCCGCGACCTCACGGCACAACTGCCCGCAGCACCCCTGAGCCTGTCCGCGTCGTCCGGCATTTTCA